>DASVBQ010000231.1:0-12698 GCA_036375795.1 Actinomycetes bacterium | reverse complement strand
GTGGGACCGCGTGGTGGCGGCCAGTGGGAGCGCGTGAGCTGGGACGAGGTGCTCGACGACATCGCTGGCCGCATCCGGGCCGCGCTCGTGGAAGGGCGGCAGAAGGAGGTCATGTACCACCTCGGGCGGCCCGGTCACGAGCTCGTCTACCTCCAGCGGGTGTTCCACGCCTGGGGGATCGACGGCCACAACAGCCACACCAACGTGTGCTCGGCCAGCGCGCGCGCGGGCTACGCGTTCTGGCACGGCATGGACCGCCCGTCGCCGGATCACGCCAACGCGCGGTTCATCCTGCTGCTCTCCTCGCACCTGGAAACCGGGCACTACTTCAACCCGCACGCCCAGCGCATCATGGAGGGCAAGCTCGACGGTGCGCGGCTGCTCGTGGTCGACCCGCGGATGTCCAACACCGCGTCGCACGCGGATCTGTGGCTCGCCCCCTGGCCGGGCAGCGAGGCGGCGATCCTGCTCGCCATCGCGTCGTACCTGCTCCGCACCCGCCAGGTCGACGAGGCCTACCTCGAGCGCTGGTTCAACTGGGACGTCTACCTGGAGAACCTGCACCCGGACGCCCCGAAGGACTTCGCCACCTTCCTGGACCGGCTCACCGACGACTACGCGTCCTTCACCGTCGAGATGGCCGCGGAGGAGGCCCAGGTCCCGGTCGAGCGCATCCAGGAGATGGCCGAGACCGTCGCCCAGTGCGACGGGCGCCTCGCGGCCCACGTGTGGCGCTCGGCGGCGGCCGGCAACTACGGCGGTTGGGCGGTGTCGCGCGCGCTCTGGTTCGTCCTCGCGCTGACCGGCAGCATCGGCACCCGCGGCGGGACCAGCCCGAACGGCTGGGACAAGTTCATCCCGCACGGCCCGAACATGCCGCCGGCCCACGAGTCGTGGAACGAGCTCACCTGGCCCGCCGAGTACCCGCTGTCGACCAACGAGATGTCGATCCTGCTGCCGCACTTCCTCAAGGAGGGGCGGGGACGTCTGGACGTCTACTTCAGCCGGGTCTACAACCCGATCTGGACCAACCCGGACGGCTTCACCTGGATGGAGGCGCTCACCGACGAGTCGCTGGTCGGCCTGCACGTCGCGCTGACCCCGACCTGGAGCGAGACGGCGGAGTTCGCCGACTACGTGCTGCCGATGGGGCACGCGCTGGAGCGGCACGACACCCACTCCTACGAGACGCACGCCGGCAAGTGGCTCGGCTTCCGTCAGCCCGTCCAACGGGTCGCGCGGGAGAAGCTGGGGATGCCGGTCGCGGACACCCGCGACTCCAACCCGGGCGAGGTCTGGGAGGAGAACGAGTACTGGTTCGAGCTGTCCTGGCGCATCGACCCGGACGGGTCGATGGGCATCCGGCAGTACTTCGAGTCGCCGTACCGTCCCGGCGAGAAGGTCACCGTCGACGAGTACTACCGGTGGGTCTTCGAGAACCAGGTGCCCGGGCTGCCGGAGAAGGCCGCTGCTGCCGGCATGACGCCGCTCGAGTACATGCGCAAGTTCGGCGTGGTCGAGGTGGCCCGGGACGTCTACCGCGTCGACGAGAGCGCGCTGACCGAGGCCGAGCTCGAGGGCGCCGAGCCCGACGAGCAGGGAGTGCTGCGCAAGCCCACCACACTGGACTCGGTGCCGCCGCTGGTCGGCGAGGCCGGTGCCGTCGGTGTGCAGCACGCCGACGGAACGCGCACGTTCGGCTGGCTCAGTCCCTCACGCAAGCTGGAGGTCTACAGCACGACGATGCGCGACTGGGGTTGGCCGGAGTACGCCACCCCGCAGTACATCGAGTCGCACGTGAGCCGCCGACAGGTCGACCCCGACGCTGGGGAGTTCGTGCTCGTGCCGACCTTCCGGCTGCCCACGCTGATCCACACCAGGTCCGGCAACGCGAAGTACCTCAACGAGATCAGCAACACCCACCCGTTGTGGATGAACACCAAGGACGCGGCGCGGGTGGGCGTACGAACCGGCGACCTGGTCCGCGTGTCCACCCGCATCGGGCACTTCGTCGTCAAGGTGTGGGCGACCGAGGGCATTCGACCCGGGGTCACCGCACTGTCGCACCACATGGGCCGCTGGCGGCTGCGGGACGGCGAGGGCAGCCGCTGGGTGACCGGCCTGGTGGATCTCGAGCACAGCGCGGACGGTGTCTGGCGGATGCGGCAGAAGGAGGGCGTGCGGCCGTTCGCCTCCGGTGACCGGGACAGCGAGCGCATCTACTGGGAGGACCCGGGCGTCCACCAGAACCTCACCTTCCCGGTGCAGCCCGACCCGTGGTCCGGCATGCACTGCTGGCTGCAGAAGGTCAGCATCGAGCGGGCCCGCGAGGGCGACCGGTACGCCGACGTCGTCGTGGACACGCGCAAGTCGCGGGAGGTCTACACCGAGTGGCTGGCCAAGGCCCGGGCCACACTCGGCCCCGACCGGCAGCGTCGCCCGGAGTTCCTGATGCGACCGGTGAAGCCCAGGCGCAAGGCGTTCCGCACGTGATCCGGCGGCGTTCCCACGAGGTCGACCTCACGGCGGTGCGGGCCGCCGTCGCCTCGGTCGACGACCCGGAGATGCACCGGCCCATCGGCGAGCTGGGGATGCTCGGCGAGGTCACGGCCGACCGCGCGGGCCGGGTCCGCGTCGAGATCCGGCTGACGACGCCGAGCTGCCCGCTGCGCGACGCCTTCGGCACGGCCGTGACGGCGGCGGTGCGCTCGGTCCAGCCCGACGCGGCCGTCGACGTCGACTTCGGCGTGCTGGACGAGCGGGCCCGCCGGGACCTGGCTCTGCTGCTGCGAGGTGCCGGAACCGGCGCGTCACCCGTCGCTCCCCGGATCTACGCGGTGGCGAGCGGCAAGGGCGGCGTCGGGAAGTCGTCGGTGACCGCGAACCTCGCGGTCGCGCTCGCCGACCAGGGCCTTGCCGTCGGCCTGCTGGACGCCGACGTCTGGGGCTACTCCGTGCCGCACCTGTTCGGCACCCGGCGCGCCCCGGTCGCGCTCAGCGGCCTGATGTTCCCGGTCGAGGCCCACGGGGTGCGCCTCATGAGCACCGGCTTCTTCGTGACCGAGGACGAGCCGGTCGTCTGGCGTGGCCCGATGCTGCACAAGGCGCTCGAGCAGTTCCTGGCCGACGTGCACTGGGGCGACCTCGACGTCCTGCTCCTCGACCTGCCGCCGGGCACCGGCGACGTCACGCTCTCGCTCCTCGAGCTGGTGCCGACCGCTGCCCTGCTCGCCGTCACCACCCCGCAGCCGGCAGCCCTCTCGGTCGCCTCCCGCGTGGTCACGATGGCGCAGGACGCCCGGATGCCGGTCGCCGGGGTCGTGGAGAACATGAGCGTCGCCACCTGCGAGGCCTGCGGCCACGGCACGGCGCTGTTCGGCGAAGGCGGCGGCGCCGCTCTGGCCGAGAAGGCGGACGTCCCGCTGCTCGCCCAGGTCCCCCTGGACACGGCGCTGCGCGAGGCCGGCGATTCCGGCGTCCCCGTCGTGCGCCGCAACCCGGGTGCCCCGTCGGCGCAGGTCCTGCGCTCGCTGGCGGCCGGGCTGCCCACCGTCCGCCGGAGCATCGTCGGTGTGCCCCTCCCGCTCAGCGTCGCCTAGGTCGATGTCGCCGAGATCGGCCTCGCTCGGCGAGCACCGGCGCGGCCCGGCCCGCGGCGACCTCCTGGCCGGTCTCACCGTCGCGCTGGTCCTGGTGCCCCAGTCGCTGGCCTACGCCGAGCTCGCCGGGACGCCTCCTGTGCACGGCCTCTACACGGCCGTCGCCGCCACCATCGCGGCCGGGCTGATCGGCTCCTCGCCGTACCTCCAGACCGGCCCGGTGGCGCTGACCAGCCTGCTCACCTTCGGCGCGCTCACCCCCCTGGCCGCGGCCGGGACCGAGCGCTTCGCGGCGTACGCCGCCCTGCTCGCCCTCGTGGTGGGAACGGTCCGGGTGCTGCTCGGGGTGCTGCGCTGGGGCGTCGTCGCCTACCTGATGAGCCAGCCGGTGCTCAGCGCCTTCACGGTGGCCGCGGCGATCCTCATCATCGCGTCGCAGGTGCCCGGTCTGCTCGACGTCGACACCACCGCCGACAACCCGCTCGTCGCGGCGTTCGACGCCGTGTCCCGGCCGGCCGACTGGGACGTCACGGCGCTCGCGGTCGGGCTGGCGACGATCGTCATCATCCTCGGCGGTCGGCGGCTGAGCCCGACCTTCCCGGGGGCGCTCGTCAGCAGCCTGCTGGCGCTCGGGCTCAGTGCCGCGGGCTGGATCACGGTCACGGTGGTCGGTGACATCCCCAACGGCCTGCCACCGCTGAGCAGCGGTCTGCCGTGGGGCTCGCTCGGCTCGCTCGTCGTGCCGGGACTGGTGATCGCCCTGGTGGGGTTCGCCGAGCCGGCGAGCATCGCCCGCCGGTACGCCGCCGAGGACCGCAAGCCGTGGAACCCGGACCGCGAGTTCGTCGGGCAGGGCCTGGCCAACCTCGCGGCCGGAACGTTCAGCGGGTACCCGGCCGGTGGGTCGTTCTCCCGGTCCGCCCTCAACCGGATGTCGGGCGCGCGCACCCGGTGGAGCGGTCTCGTGACCGGGCTCGCGGTGCTTGCGGTCATGCCGTTCGTCTCGGTGCTCTCCGACCTGCCCAGCGCCGCGCTCGCCGGCCTGGTCATCGCTGCGGCACTGTCCCTGGTTGCGACGCGGCCGTTCCAGGAAGCGTGGCGCTTCTCTCGGCCGCAGTTCTTCGTCGCCCTGCCCACCTTCGTGGGGACACTGCTGTTCGCGCCGCGGGTCGAGCTCGGCGTCCTGCTCGGTGTCGGCCTCTCGCTGGCCGTGCACCTGTGGCGCGAGCTGCGCCTCGAGCTCGACACCTGGGTCACCGACGACGCGCTGCACGTGCGACCACAGGGAGTCCTCTACTTCGGCTCCGCCCCGCTGCTGGAGCCGCGGGTGATGCAGCTCATGGCCGAGCGGTCAGACCTGAGACGGGTGGTCGTCCACCTCGACCGGCTCGGCCGGCTCGACCTCACCGGTGCGCTCGTCCTGCGCTCACTCGTGGAGGACATGCGCGCGGGTGGCACCGAGGTCGTGATCGAGGGGACCCAGCCGCAGGCTGCCCGGCTGGTGACCGCGGTGCTCGGGACGGAACCACCGGCACCGGTAGCGTTGCCCGAGCAGCCGCGGAAGGTCCTGCGTGCCGACCATCGGAAGGACTGCGATGGCACCGCGTAGCCACCGGCCGACTCCCGTCGATCGCACCAGCCCCATGCCGCTGTGGGCGCAGGTCCTCGACGACGTCGTCCGTCGGCTGGAGGCGGACGCCTTCCGGTCCCGCTTCCCGAGCGAGCACGAGCTCGTCGCGGAGTACGACGTCAGCCGGCACACGGTTCGGGAGGCACTGCGCCGCCTGCGCGAGAGCGGTGTGATCGAGTCGAACCGGGGCCGGCTCACGGTCGTCCGTCAGGCAACCATCGAGCAGCCGCTCGGCGCCCTCTACTCCCTGTTCCGGGAGGTCGAGGCCCGGGGGATGCAGCAGCGGAGCGAGGTCCTGGAGCGGGACGTGCGCACCGACCCCGAGGCGGCGGCCGTGCTCCGGATGCCCGAGGACACCCGGCTGGTGTACGTCGAACGTCTGCGCTTCGCCGACGACGAGCCGCTCGCCTGGGACCGCACCTGGCTGCCGCTGTCGCTGGCCGAGGGGCTGCTGGACGCGGACCTCTCGCACTCCGGCCTCTACGACGAGCTGTGGCGGCGCAGCCGGGTGGCGCTCACCGGTGGCCGGGAGCGCATCGAGGCCGTGGTCCCGACCGCGGAGCAACGGCGGCTGCTCGGCATCCGCAGCGGAGTCGCGGCGCTGTCCATCAGCCGGGTCGGATGCCTGAAGGGGGAGCCGGTCGAGTCGCGCCGCACGCTGGTGCGCGGGGACCGGTTCAGCGTCACCGCGGAGTGGTCGACGACGCGGGGGTACCGGCTGGACGTCTCCGGCATGCCGACCCTTCCCCGCACGCGGACCTGACCGCTACAGCAGCGGCCCCGGCGTGGTGAAGGCGCCCGACGGCCCGGCCTCCTCGGGCTCGAGCTCCGGCACCGGGATGGCGACCACCGGGGCGTGCGCGTGGGTCAGGCAGTGGTGGCTCACCGACCCCACGAGGACGCGCCGCATCCCCACGTGCTCACGGGTGCCGAGGACGAGCAGCGCCGCCTCCTGGGACCGCGACACGAGGACCGGGCCGGGCGGCCCCTCCACGATGTCGAGGACCCACGGGACGGCGGCCGCGGTCCCCCCGAGGGCGTCGAGCACCCACCGGGTGGCGCGGGCGCGGGTGTCGGCGACGGAGGCCTCCCAGAAGCCGCTGTCCGCGGCGAGGACCTGACCGGCGGGCATCTGCCAGGCGTGCACCATCCGCAGCGGCATCCCGCTGATCCGGGACTGCTCCGCTGCCCACCTGATCGCTTCCGCCGCCGCTGGGCTGCCGTTGACGCCGACCACGATCTCGTGCCGCGAGCCGTTGGCCAGCCGATCGGTGTGCACCATCTCGTCCCTCCCACCCGTGCGCGTTCTCTGTGGAGAGCCTCGCGCGCAGGGAGTTGGTCCCGGCAGCGGCGTTCGTCTCTGATCGGCGGGTCGAAAGGCCCGGGACTCGGTCTCAGCGGCTCTCTCGGCGCACGACTGTGGCGGTGAACAGCGCGCTCGCCGCGGCGACGACCGCGAGCAGCACGTAGCCGAGGCTGTAGTCGTCGGCGCTGCCGTAGATCGCGCCCATCACCAGCGGCGGGACGAAGCCGCCCAGCCCGCCGGCCGCGCCGACGACGCCGGTCACCGAGCCCACCTTCTCCGGCGGCGCGAGCCGCGCGACAAGGGCGAACACCCCACCAGCGGACGCGCCGAGCACGGCGGCCAGCCCGAGGAACGCGAAGGTGCCGATCGGCATCAGGTCGAGCTCGAGCGCGGCGAGCGCGGCGAGGGCCGCCGCCGCCGAGAAGCAGACGGTGAGGACAGGCACCGGGTGGAAGCGGTCGGAGAGCCAGCCGCCGACCGGACGCATGGCCACCGCGAGGACGACGAACCCGGCGGTGCGGTTGGCGGCGTCACCAGGGGTCAGCTCATAGGCGTTCTTCAGGTACGTCGGCAGGTAGACGCTGAAGGCGA
The DNA here is from genome assembly GCA_036375795.1 of Actinomycetes bacterium. GTDB lineage: Bacteria > Actinomycetota > Actinomycetes > JACCUZ01 > JACCUZ01 > DASVBQ01. Next base: position 5,572 of record DASVBQ010000231.1, on the reverse strand, counting down.
CGAAGCCGCCGAACCCGACCGCGTAGAGCAGGGACAGCTGGATCGTCGCAGGCAGCCGAAGCGTCGCCATGGTCCGGGCCCAGAACCCCCCGGTGGCTGCCACCCGGCCGGGTGCGTCGCGCAGGAGCAGCATGGCAACCCCGCCGTAGACGGCGAGAACGACCGCGACGATGACGAACGGCGTCCATCGGTCGTACGCATCGGCGAGCTTCACCGTGGTGAACGCCGAGATCGCGGTGCCACCCATGCCCATGCCGAACAGGCCCAGCGCCAGGCCCCGGCGCTGCGGGGGGAACCAGGCGTTGACGAAGGGGATGCCGACGGCGAACGCCGTGCCGCCGAGGCCGAGGAAGAAGCCGCCGATCAGCAGGCTGGCCAGGCTGTCGCCGGCGAGGCCGACGTACAGCACCGGCAGGATGGTCAGGAAGCTGACGGCCGGGAACATGACCCGCCCGCCGAGCCGGTCGGTGAGCGCCCCGACCGGGATCCGGCCCAGCGACCCCACGATGACCGGCACCGCGACCAGCAGCGACTGCTCGAAGGCGGTGAGGTCGAGGTCGTCGCGGTACGCCGAGGCGAGTGGGCTGATCAGCGCCCACGCCCAGAAGTTGACCATGAAGCCGATCGTGGCCAGGGTCAGCATGAGGTTCGCCTGGCCGGAGACGACCGGGGCTCGCGGTGCCTCGGGGACGGGTTGAGCCTGCTGCGTCATGCCGTAGGGCCTTCCTCACGCGGTGTCGGGGTGTCGGTCCACCCAACCGTGCCCGCAAGGGCAGAGTCCATGGTCCTTGTCACGCGCACCTGCGGGACCTTGGTCCCGGCACCGAAGGACGGACGGTACCGGTCACCGCCAGGTTCTGTGCAGATCGACTCCGGGACCAACGTCCCTTGAGCCCACGGGGGCCGTGCCGCAGGATGCGCAGATGGCCACCGACCGAAGCGGGCGACCCGGGGTGACCGGAGCCGGTCCGTGGTTCTCGCGCAGTGCTGGCGCGACGATCGCCGTCGCGGTCGCGCTGTTTGCCGCGCTGTTCGTCCTGCGACTCACCGTGGGTGACCCCGACGACGCGGTGTCGATGTTGTTCGCCCTGCCCATCGCGCTGGTTGCGGTCGCCTTCGGGTTCCGTGCCGGGATCCTCTCCGGGGTCGCCGGAGTGGCGCTGCTCGCGCTGTGGGTCTGGGTCGACGACGTGTCGCTCTCGGCCCTTGGCTGGGTCAGCCGGGTGACGCCGATGCTGCTGCTGGGTGGTCTCCTCGGCCACGCGGCGGACAGGATGCGACGGGCCGAGGACGAGTCGCGCCGGCTCGAGGTTGCTGCCGAGCGCCAGCGGGACGCCATCGAGATCAACGACAGCATCGTCCAAGGCCTGTCGGCGGCGAAGTGGTCGCTGGAGTCCGGGAACGTGGAGGGTGCACTGGCCATCGTGGAGGACACCCTCGAGCAGGGCCACCGACTGGTCTCGCAGCTGCTCCGGGACGCGGACATGGGGCTGGTGGTGCACCGGCGCGTCGCCTCGTAGACGACCGGCACGCCGTGCGTCCGGTCACGGTCCTTTGCGTGCCTGCGCGGGACTTTGGTCCCTACGCCCGGTGACGATCCGTACCGATCCTTACCGGTGTGTGTGAGTACTGCGGGTGCCAGGCCCTGGATGCGATCGCGGAGCTGACCGCCGAGCACGACCTCGTCGTGGAGCTGAGCCGGCAGGTCCGCGGGGCGCTGCGGGCCGGCGACCTCGACGCGGCCGCGGAGCGGTCCCGCGCGGTCGCCGCCGTGCTCGAACCACACACCGCAGTCGAGGAGGGTGCCCTCTTCCCGGCCCTGGCAGCCGACTTCGGGGACCATGTGGCCGCCCTGGAGGCCGAACACCGGCTGGTCGAGTCGGTCCTGGCCGAGTCCGCGGAGGGGACACCGAGCGACCCCTCCTGGCCGGAGCGCCTGGACCGGGCCCTCTACCTGCTGCGCGAGCACATCCTCAAGGAGCAGGACGGCGTCTTCCCGGCCGCGTTGGCGCACCTCGACCCCACGCAGTGGGAGGCGCTCGAGGCCGTGCGTGCCGTTGTCGGATCCGGGACCCGTGCCACCGCCTGAACGGTGGGCGCCGTGGGCGGCCCTCGCCGCACGGCTCGTCCTCGGCTCGGTGTTCGTCGTCGCCGGCGCGCTGAAGCTCCCCGACCCGGCCGGCAGCGTGCGCGCCGTGCGCGCCTACCAGCTCCTGCCGGAGGCCGTCGTGCCCGCAGTCGGCTACGGCCTGCCGGTCCTCGAGGTCGCGGTCGGGCTGATGCTCGTGCTCGGGGTGGCCGTGCGGCTCTCCGCGGTGGTGTCGGCCGTGCTGCTCGTCATCTTCCTGGCCGGCGTCGTCAGCGCGTGGGCCCGCGGCCTGACCATCGACTGCGGCTGCTTCGGCGGCGGTGGCACGGTCGCCGCCGGCCAGACACGTTACGGCTCGGAGGTGGCCCGCGACGTCGGCCTCCTCGTCCTCGCGCTCGGCCTCGCCCGATGGCCGGACAGCGCACTGGCTCTCTCCCCGCACACCCGACCGACAGAGGAAGACCATGCCTACGCAGAACACACGTGACCGACGGGCCGGCGCGGCCCGACGCGCGACTGCCGCCCGCGAGGCGGCGCAACGGGCGCAGCGGCGTCGCCGGATGCAGACCGTCGCGGTCGTCGCCGCGCTCGTCCTGCTGGTCGCGGGCGGCATCGCCGTGCAGGCGGCGCGGTCCACGAGCGACGGGCCGAAGGGGGTCCCGGCCGGTGCGGTCGACGAGACCGGGTTCGCCGTCGGCGCCGCGGACGCGCCGGTGACCGTCGAGCTCTACGAGGACTTCCTGTGCCCGGCGTGTGGGCGCTTCGAGCAGGAGGCCGGGAACGAGCTGCACCACATGGCGGCTGAGGGGACGGTCCGCGTGGTCTACCGCCCGATGGCGTTCCTGGACGGCTACTCGACGACCAGGTACTCCACGCGGGCGCTGAACGCAGTGGCCTGCGCGGCGGACGAGGACCGGTTCGCCGAGATGCACGACCAGCTGTTCCTGGCCCAGCCCCCGGAGGGCGGCCCAGGGCTCAGCGACGACCGGCTGATCTCGCTCGGGGCGAAGGCCGGCGCCGGCGGTGACGCGTTCGAGCAGTGCGTCCGCGACCTGCGCTACGAGCGGTGGACCGAGCAGGCGACCGACGCCGCCTCCAAGGCCGGTGTCGTCGCGACGCCGACCGTTCTCGTCGACGGCGAGCGGCTGCCCGAGCCCTCGCTCGAGGCGCTGCGCGCGGCGATCGAGTCGGCCGGCGGCTGACCCGGCCCCGGGCGGTTGTGACCGCCCGGACCGGCATCGGTACGGTCGGAACCGGGCGATGATCGACGAGAGAATCGAGATCCCGTGACGAGCGATGCAGGTCCCCGCACCCGGAGCGACGTCGGGCTGGACAACGAGCTGGTCGAGGCGCTGGTGAGATCGCGGCGGTTCTTCACCCGCGCCGAGGTGTCCGAGGACACCCGAGCCCTGTACCAGATCGGCGGTCGCGGGGCCGACGACTTCTACCGGGACCGGTGGAGCCACGACAAGGTGGTGCGCTCGACGCACGGCGTGAACTGCACCGGCTCGTGCTCGTGGAAGGTCTACGTCAAGGACGGGATCATCACCTGGGAGTCCCAGCAGACCGACTACCCGTCGGTCGGCCCGGACAGCCCGGAGTACGAGCCGCGCGGCTGCCCGCGCGGCGCGGCGTTCTCCTGGTACACGTACTCACCCACGCGCGTGCGCTACCCGTACGTCCGAGGCGTGCTGCTGGAGATGTACCGCGAGGCGAAGGCCCGCCTCGGCGACCCGGTGCTCGCCTGGGCGGACGTCGTGTCCGACCCGGAGCGGTCGCGCCGCTACAAGGCAGCGCGCGGCAAGGGCGGGCTGGTGCGGGCAACCTGGGCGGAGGCGGCCGAGCTGGTCGCAGCCGCGCACGTGCACACGATCAAGGAGTACGGCCCCGACCGGGTCGCCGGCTTCTCGCCGATCCCGGCGATGTCGATGGTGTCGCACGCCTCGGGAGCGCGGTTCGTCTCGCTGCTGGGCGGCACGATGCTGTCGTTCTACGACTGGTACGCCGACCTCCCGGTGGCCTCGCCGCAGGTCTTCGGCGACCAGACCGACGTGCCCGAGTCCGGCGACTGGTGGGACGCGGGCTACCTGGTCATGTGGGGCTCGAACGTCCCGGTGACCCGGACGCCGGACGCGCACTGGATGACGGAGGCGCGCTACCGCGGCCAGAAGGTCGTCGTCGTGTCGCCGGACTACGCCGACAACGTGAAGTTCGCCGACGAGTGGCTCGCCGCCCAGCCGGGAACCGACGGTGCGCTGGCGATGGCGATGGGTCACGTGGTGCTCAAGGAGTTCTTCGTCGACCGGCAGGTCCCCTACTTCACCGACTACGTGAAGCGCTTCACGGACCTGCCGTTCCTGGTCCGTCTCGAGCGGCGCGGCGACACGTACGTCCCGGGCAAGTTCCTGACCGCCGCCGACCTGCCGGGCAGCGACGACGGGGAGAACGCCGCCTTCAAGACCGTCCTGCTCGACGCGTCGGGACGGCCGACGGTGCCCAACGGGTCGCTCGGGTTCCGGTTCGGCGAGGCCGGTGCCGGCCGGTGGAACCTCGACCTCGCCGACGTGGACCCGCTGCTCTCCGCCGAGGGCGGGCAGCAGGACCCCGTCCAGGTGGAGCTGCCGCGCTTCGACTCTCCGGACGGTGCGGCCGCACCGCTGGTGCGCGGCGTGCCGGCGCGGCGCGTCGGCGACCACCTCGTGACCACCGTCTACGACCTGATGCTGGCGCAGTACGGTGTGGCCCGCGACGGGCTGCCCGGCTCGTGGCCGACCGGCTACGACGACGCGAGCGAGCCCTGCACGCCGGCGTGGCAGGAGACTTTCACCGGAGTGCCTGCGGCGAAGGCGGAGCGGATCGGCCGCGAGTTCGCGGCGAACGCGGAGGAGTCGCGCGGGCGGTCCATGATCCTGATGGGGGCCGGCACGAACCACTGGTTCCACTCGGACACGATCTACCGCGCGTTCCTCGCGCTGACCACGCTCACCGGCTGCCAGGGCAAGAACGGCGGCGGGTGGGCGCACTACGTCGGGCAGGAGAAGTGCCGGCCGGTCACGGGCTGGTCCACGCTGGCGTTCGCCCTCGACTGGGCCCGCCCGCCGCGGCAGATGATCCAGACCGCGTACTGGTACCTGCACACCGATCAGTGGCGCTACGACCAGACCACCGTCGACGGCCTCGCCTCGCCGCTGGGGACGGGGAGATTCGCGGGGAAGACCGCCGCGGACGTGCTCGCGCAGTCGGCGCGGATGGGCTGGATGCCGTCGCACCCGACGTTCGACCGCAATCCGCTCGACCTCGCCGACGAGATCGCCGCCTCCGAGCAGAGCCCGGGCGAGTACGTCGTGGAGCGGCTTCGATCGGGTGAGCTGCGGTTCGCCTGCGAAGACCCGGACGCGCCCGAGAACTTCCCGCGGGTGCTGACGATCTGGCGGGCGAACCTGCTCGGGTCGTCGTCGAAGGGCAACGAGTACTTCCTCAAGC
>DASVBQ010000226.1:0-2430 GCA_036375795.1 Actinomycetes bacterium | reverse complement strand
ATGAGGAGGAAGCGTGCACAAGTACGACGTGATCGTGGTCGGCGGCGGGATCTCGGGGGGCCTGCCTGCCGCGACCTATCTGCAGAAGGCCGGGCTCGACGTGGCTGTCATCGAGGCTCGCCCGGAGCTCGGCAACTTCTGTCCCACCCATGAGACGTGGCCGGAGACGCTGGACAGCCCACACGCGTCCATCAACTTCTCCGGTAACTCCCCGGCGATCGTCGACCTCGAGCTGGAGTCGAGGTACGGCTACCGCATCGGCACGACCCCGGTCGTGCTCGGCACCGCCCACCCGGACGGGACGAACTGCCTGATCTGCTACGACCCCAACCTGACCGCGGCAAGCTTCGCGAGGCACTCCGCGGCAGACGGGGAAACCATCTTCGGCATCCAGAACCGGGTGCTGGAGAAGATGATCGAGATGAACGAGCTGGCGTTCTACAGTCCGCACCCGGACGCCGCGAAGTTCGAGGAGATCCTCAGGATCTGCAGCTATGTCCTCGGACGCAGCGTCGAGGACCTGTCGTCGATGACGGCGTACGAGCTGCTCGAGCTCACCTTCGAGTCCGACAAGGCCCGCCAGACGATCCTGTGCCCCGTCGCGCTGCACCTGCAGGGTGCGCCGCTCGCCCGCGGGCAGGGTGCCTTCGCGGTGGCGCTGAGCTTGTTCTACACGACCGCCATGGCCATCGGCGGGAACGAGGCGCTCGTCGATGCGATGAGCCGCTGCTTCCTCGACCACGGTGGAACGGTCCTCACCAACTGCCCGGTGGCCCGGATCGAGGTCCTCGACGGCAAGGCACGGGCCGTGGTCCTCACCGAGGACGCGGTGTTCCCCGGAGCCAGGTTCGAGGCACGGCATGCCGTGATCTCCAACGTCGGCGCGCGAAAGACTCTCGAGCTCGTCGGTGAAGCCGCGATGACCTCCTTCGACTCGCGGCTCGCGGCGAAGATGAGGCACTGGAAGATGGACGAGCGCGGCTCGACGGTCACCTCCTGGCTCATCGACGGCGACATGCCGTGGGGTTCTGCCGGCTTCGACCCCATGGTCAACCGGGCGCACCTGATGTACCGGGCCTACGACAGCTGGCAGGCAGCCAAGGACTACGTCGCCGCGATGATCAACAATGACACGTGGGCGGCGTTCGGGAACATGATCGAGATCCTTGACTACGGCAAGGTCGACCCCAACGCCGTGTCGCCCGAGGGTCATCGGGTGATCCGAGGCGAGGAGGCGATCCCCTACCCGCTGCGCCGCGAGGGCGGGCCGGAGGCCTGGGACGGGCCGATCCGCGACGAGATGCTGCGCCGGCGCCACGACGTCATGGAGTCGATCGCGCCCGGGTTCAAGGACCGGGTCATCGACTCCTACCAGTGGACCCCCGTGGACATCTGGCGGGTCAACCCGGCTGCCGTGTACGGCCAGGTCCTCGGCGGTGACTTCTCCGAGGACCAGTGGATCCTCGACCGGATGCCGTACCGCATGCCGGTGCAGGGGCTCTACATGTCCAACTCGGTCTGGCCGCTGGGGCTCACCTGGATGGCGGCCGGCTACAACGCGGCGCAGGTCGTCGCGGAGGACCTCGGAGTCCGAAACCAGACCTGGTGGTCGGCCCGGCCGGTCGCCTGGTTCCTCGACAACATCGACCGGCTGCTCGAGCCCCTCGAGCTCGCCGCGGCCGGGGCTCGAAGGTGATGCGCATGGCAACCGACCCCTACGACGTGATCATCGTCGGTGCAGGCCCGAACGGGTTGACCTGCGCGGCGTACCTCGCCCGCGCCGGCGCCCGCGTCATGGTTCTCGACAAGCGGTTCGAGCTGGGCGGGACCATGGCGACCGACGACTACTCCACGCCGTTCCACTACAACATCGGCCAGCTGGCACTGCCGGTTGGTCACGGCCTACCGCCGTACGAGGACCTCGGGCTCGAGGAGCAGGGCGTGCGGTTCATCGAGCCGGCTGAGGCGGCAGCCTTCGTCCCGAAGGGAGGTCAGGAACCCCTCGTCGTGCACCGCGACGGCCGGGGGCTCGGCGAGCTGGCCGAGACCCTGGAAGCCGCCCAGCACACCGTGCTTCCGCTGCTCTACGCTCCGCCGCGGCCGTTGGCCGAGGTGGAGCAGGGGATCAGCCGAGGCGAGGGCAAGCGGGTCCTCGACCTGGCCGTGCTCAGCCCGGGCGCGCTGGTGGAGACGGTCAGCGACAGCCGGGCCGGCGGCCTGCTGCGCTACCTGTGCGCGCTGGCCGGGTTCACCAGCGCCGACGAGCCGCTGGGAGTCCTCGGTGCGTATGCGGTGCTGAGCCAGCTGCACCCGGTGCTCGTGGCCGGCGGCAGCAAGTCGCTGGCGCACGGCCTGTTCCGCGCCGGCGCGAGCGCCGGAGCGCAGTACCGCACGGTCGCCGACGTCCTGGCCATCGAGGTCGTGGACGGC
>DASVBQ010000278.1:0-4612 GCA_036375795.1 Actinomycetes bacterium | reverse complement strand
GGAGGTCGACGAGGCGGGGCGCGGCTTCTCCGGCGGCCAGCGCCAGCGGCTCGCCCTGACCCGGGCGATCCTTGCCGACCCGGAGGTGCTCGTGCTGGTCGAGCCGACCAGCGCCGTCGACGCCCACACCGAGGTCAAGGTCGCGCAGCGGCTTCGGACCGCTCGGCACGCCGACGGCACCCGGACCACCGTGGTGACGACCGCCAGCCCCCTGCTGCTGGACCGCTGCGACGAGGTCGCGTACGTCCTGGCCGGTCGGGTCGTCGCCCGCGGCACGCACCGCGACCTGCTGGCCGAGCACCCCGGCTACCGGGACACCGTGACGAGAGGGGAGGACCAGTGAGCACCCGCCGGACACTGCCGGTCGCGACGTCGACCCAGGTCCGCGCCCAGGCCCGGACGCTGCTGGCCGAGCACCGGCGCCCGCTGGCCCGCATGCTCGTCCTCAACGCCCTGGCGGCAGCCGCCGCCCTGGTCGGGCCGCGGCTGCTCGGCGACATCGTCGAGTCGGTCCGCCAGGGCACCACCGAGGCCCACCTGGACCGGCTGGCTCTCCTGCTCGCCCTCGCCCTCGCCGCGCAGACCGTGCTCACCTGGTGGGCCCGGCGCACCGGCTTCGTGCTGGGCGAGACCGTGTTCGCCCGGCTGCGTGAGCGCTACCTCGCCCGCGTCCTGTCGCTGCCGCTGTCCACGGTCGAGCGCGCCGGGACCGGGGACCTGGTGACGCGCAGCACCGGCGACGTCGAGGCCCTCGCCCGGACCGTCCGGTTCGCGGTCCCGGAGGTGCTCGTCGCGACCGTCACGGTCACCCTCACGATCGTGGCCGCGTTCCTCACCGGACCGGTGGTGGCGCTGCCGCTGCTGGCCGGCGCGCCCCTCATAGCCGTCGGCACCCGTTGGTACCTCAGGCGCGCACCGGCCGGCTACCTGCGCGAGCGCGAGTCCTACGCCACGTACAACGGCTCCCTCGCCGAGACGGTCGACGGCGCGCGCACCGTCGAGGCGCTCGCCCTGGGCCGTCGCCGCATCGCACGCCTGGAGCAGGACCTCGCCGAGGCCCACGACGCGGAGCGCTACACGCTGCGGCTGCGGACGTTCTGGTTCCCCACCATGGAGCTGGCCTACGCGGTCCCCGTGACGCTGAGCCTGGTCTGGGGCGGCTGGCTGGTCGCCCAGGGTCACGCCACGCTCGGCCAGGTCACGGCCGTGACGCTGTACGCGGTGCAGGTGGTCGACCCGGTCGACCGCATGATCTCCTGGCTGGACGAGGTGCAGGTCGGCGCCACCGCGCTGGCCCGCATCCTCGGCGTCGAGCTGGTGCCGGACGACCGGGAGGCGGGCGACCGTCGGCCCGCCGACGAGCGCATCGTGGTCGACGACGTCCGCTTCGCCTACCGCGACCATGACGTGCTGCACGGCCTGGACCTGGACCTGCGGCCCGGCGAGCGCCTCGCCGTGGTCGGGCCGTCCGGCGCGGGCAAGTCGACGCTGGGTCGGCTGCTGGCGGGCATCCACCCGCCGCGCACCGGGCGCGTGGCAGTCGGCGGCGTCCCGCTCGTCGAGCTGCCGCTGGACGACCTGCGCCGCCGGGTCGTGCTCGTGACGCAGGAGCACCACGTCTTCGTGGGCACCGTGGCCGACAACCTGCTGCTCGCCCGCCCGGACGCGACCGAGGGCGACCTGCGCGACGCGCTGACGGCCGTCGACGCCCTGGACTGGGTGCTCGCGCTGCCCCGCGGCCTGGCCACCGAGGTGGGTTCGGGCGGCCACCCGATCACGCCTGCTCAGGCCCAGCAGCTGGCCCTGGCCCGGCTGGTTCTGGCCGACCCGCACACCCTGGTGCTGGACGAGGCGACGTCGCTGCTCGACCCGCGGGCGGCCCGGCATCTCGAGCGGTCGCTCGCGGCCGTCCTGCACGGCCGGACCGTCGTGGCCATCGCGCACCGACTGCACACGGCGCACGACGCGGACCGGGTCGCCGTCGTGGAGGACGGGCGGATCAGCGAGCTCGGCTCCCACGAGGAGCTGGTCGCGGCGGGCGGGGCGTACGCCGCGCTCTGGGACTCCTGGAGCAGCGACGCGTCCGCGGCCAGCCCGCGCTAGCGAAACTCACCCCATCCGAAACCGGTCCCGGCACCGAAGAGAGGGTGGGCGGGGTCGGTGATCGGAGCAGGGGAGCCGGCCCCGCCCTCCCGCATTCCGTGGCAGGGTGATTTGTCGTGATCACTCATCCGCTGACCGACCGGGTCCGCACCGCCCACGGCGACGCCTGGCAGGCGCACGGCCGGCTCCGCGCCGAGGCCGGAGGCGGGACGCTCGAGCTGCCCGGCATCCGGCTGATGGCGTCCGGCATCGCCAAGCCGCAGTGGAACAACGGCGACGTGATCGACCCGTCGCTCGTGGACATCGACGCGGTCCGCGCCTGGTACGCGGAGCGCGAGGTCCCGTGGGGGGTGCGGGTGCCCGCCGGCGCCGCGTGGCCGCACGGACGGCACCTGTTCGCCAAGCGCTGCATGGCACTGCGCCCGGACCGGTTGCGCCCCGTCGAGCTGCCTCCCGGCCTCGAGCTGCGGCCGGCCGGGCCGGGCGACCTGGACGCGTACGCGTGCGTCGACGCCATCGCGTTCGACGAGGACGATGTCGGGCCGACCGTGCAGTGGACCCGCCCGATGCTCGGGGCCGACGACTTCCGGCTCGCGCTCGCCTTCCTCGACGACGATCCGGCGGGCGTGGCCTACGCCGTCCGAACCTCAGGTGGCGGAGGGAACGCGGTGGGCGTGTCCGGGGTCGGCGTGGTGCCGTCGGTCCGACGACGCGGCGTGGGCAGTGCGCTCACGTCGTACGTCGTGCGGTGGGGCTTCGACTCGGGGGCGGACCTCGCCTGGCTGAACCCGGACACCGACGACGCGGCCCGGCTCTACTCGGCGATGAACTTCGAGGAGACGGGCGGGTTCGACGTGTACGTCGAGAACTGAGGGACGGCCGGCCGGGCCGCCGGCACCGACGCCACCGGCCGGTAGGCCGTGCCGAGCGGAGGGCGGGGGTCGGGCTCGCCGCGGTTGGGCCAGAACGCCATCGCCCGCTCGGCCTGCGCGGTGATCGTGAGCGAGGGGTTCACGCCGAGGTTCGCCGAGATGGCCGCACCGTCGACGACGTGCAGCCCCGGGTGGCCGAACACCCGGTGCCAGCCGTCGACGACGCCGTGCTCGCGACTGCTCCCGATCGGCGCACCACCGATGAAGTGTGCGGTCATCGGGGCGTGCAGCAGGTCGACGTAGCTTCCGCCGGGCTCGCCGTCGATGACGTCGGCCAGCCGTCGCACCGCGTCGTTCCCTGCCGGGATCCAGGACGGGTTCGGGGCGCCGTGGCCCTGCCGCGAGGTCAACCCCCAGCGTCCGAGCCGCCGGCGCCCGGAGACGACGATGGAGTTGTCGACCGACTGCATCACCAGGCCGATGATCGTGCGCTCCGACCAGCGCCGGACCGAGAGGAAACGCAGGGCCCCCACCGGGTGCCGGGCCAGGGCGCGCAGCCAGGTGCGCCACCTGCCGTGGGAACCGTCGACCAGCACCGTGCCGAGCAGACCCATCAGGTTGGAGCCGCGTCCGTAGCGCACCGGCTCGATGTGGGTGTCCGGAGCCGGCCAGAACGACGAGGTGATGGCGACCCCTTGGCTGTAGTCGACGTGCGCTCGGCGCGCCGAGGCCCCGACCAGCGACTCCGAGTTGGTGCGGGTGAGCTCCCCGAGCCGGGGGGAGAGGCCGGGCAGGACGGCGTCGTCGCGCATCCGGTGCAGCAGCCGCTGCGTGCCGTACGCCCCGGCGGCGAGCACGACCTGGTCCGCCGTCACGGTGTGGCGGGTGCGCCCCGGGCGCCAGGCTCCCGTGCGCACCGTGTCGACGGCGTAGCCGCCACCTGGCAGCGGGCGCACCGCGGTCACCGTGGTCAGCGGGCGGACCTCGGCGCCGGCTTTCTCGGCCAATCCCAGGTAGTTCTTGGGCAGCGTGTTCTTCGCGCCCACCCGACAGCCGGTCATGCAGGCGCCGCACTCCGTGCAGCCGGTGCGGGCCGGTCCGACGCCGCCGAAGAACGGGTCGTGCACGGTCACACCGGGCCCGTCGCCGAAGAACACCGCGACCGGGGTGAGTGTGAAGGTGTGGCTGACGCCCAGCTGCTCGGCCACCTCGCGCATCGCCAGGTCGCTGGGCGTCAGGGTGGGGTTGCGCACGACGCCGAGCATCCGGGAGGCCACCGCGTAGTAGGGGGCGAGCTCGCCCCGCCAGTCCGCGATGTCCCGCCACTGCGGGTCGTCGTAGAACGCCTCGTCCGGTTCGTACAGCGTGTTCGCGTACACGAGAGACCCGCCCCCGACCCCGGCGCCGGCCAGGATGGTCACGTCGGGCAGCCGGTGGATGCGCTGGATGCCGAAGCAGCCGAGCCGCGGCGCCCACAGGAAGCGCCGCACGTCCCACGACGTCTTCGCGAACTCGTCGTCCGCGAAGCGCCGGCCGGCCTCGAGCACGCAGACCCGGTAGCCCTTCTCGGTGAGCCGCAGCGCGGTCACCGAGCCGCCGAAGCCGGAGCCCACGACGACCACGTCGTAGTCGTGCCC
>DASVBQ010000224.1:0-3999 GCA_036375795.1 Actinomycetes bacterium | reverse complement strand
GCCCCGAACACCGAGGCGCCGATGAGCAGCGCGGTGTACACCGCCGACTCCAGGCCGACCGTGAAGCCGGCCAGGATGACGGTCGCCGGGCCGGTCAGCGAGGTGCGGGTGATGTCCTGCACGGGGCGCCGGCTGCCCTCGGTGAAGTAACCCGTGAGCAGCTGGATCACCGAGGCCAGCACGATGCCGATGACGACCGCGCCGATCGCGAGCAGGCGCGGGTCGCGGTCGCCAGCGTCCGCGACGATGTCGGCCGGGACGTTGGTCAGCTCCGAGAGCGAGCCGGGCAGGTAGGCAAAGGCCGCGACCGCCGAGAGCACCGCGGAGATCGCGGCCGAGGTGAAGAAGGCCCGGTTGATGGCCTGCATGCCGTTGCGGTCGGTCGGGCGCAGGCGGGTGAGGAAGACGCCGATGATCGCGGTGACCGCGCCGATCGCCGGGACGATCAGCGGGAAGATCAGACCCTCCTCGCCGAAGGCCGCCTTGCCGAGGATCAGCGCGGCGACGAGCATCACGGCGTAGGACTCGAAGAGGTCGGCGGCCATGCCGGCGCAGTCGCCGACGTTGTCGCCGACGTTGTCCGCGATCGTCGCGGCGTTGCGCGGGTCGTCCTCGGGGATGCCCTGCTCCACCTTGCCGACGAGGTCGGCACCGACATCGGCCGCCTTGGTGAAGATGCCACCGCCGACCCGGATGAACATCGCGAGCAGTGCGGCGCCGAAGCCGAAGCCCTCGAGGACCGTCGGGGCGTCGCCCTCGAAGATGAGCACGACGGCGGCGGCACCGAGCAGGCCGAGCCCGACGGTGAGGAAGCCGACGACACCGCCGGTGCGGAACGCGATCTGCATGGCGGTGGCGGCGCCGTTCGCCTCGCGGGCGGCCGCCGCGACGCGCAGGTTGGCCCGGGTGGCGAGACCCATGCCGGCGTACGCGATGAACGCCGAGAACGACGCGCCGACGACGAAGAAAACCGAACGCCCGACGCGGATGCCTGCGGTGTCCGCGGGCAGCAGCGTCAGCAGGACGAGAGCGAGCAGACCGAAGGCGGCCAGCGTCTTGAACTGCCGGGTGAGGAAGGCCGACGCGCCCTCCTGCACGGCGGCGGCGATGCTCTGCATCTTCTCGGTGCCCTGACCGGCAGCGAGCACGCTGTTACGCAGCGCAACCGCAAATCCGAGCGCGACGAGCGCGACGGCCGCGACGACCACCACGTAGCTGGTGTTGGCACCAGTCAGATCAAGCGTTTCGCCGCTGGCGGCAAGGGTGAGCCCCGGCATTCGTCCTCCTAGACGGGGGTGCCGCCCCGCCCCGATGGCGAGCGGCACCCGTACAACGAGCGTACGCATGGGGAGACCGCTCCCCTGGCGGACCCGGACAGCCGGCAATCGGCATGGGCGCCCAGCGCGGGCGGAGTCTACGCACGCCCCAATCGGCGTGCCACAACCGCCCCCGGATGAAAGGAGAAAGTCAGGCCGACGTCGGCCAGGACATGCGCACGACGACGCCCTGGCCGCCCGCCCCGGCACCCTGCTCGACGGACATGTCGTCGACCAGTCCGCTGATCACCGCCAGGCCGACGCCCGGTGGGACGAGGTCGAGCTCGAGGTCGGCGCTCTCGGCGAGGTCCTCGAGGCCGGAGGCGTCGGCGTCGTCGCTCGGCGCCTGGTCGGTCACCGCCACCCGGAAGACCTGCGGGTCGTCGATCAGGGTGACGGTCACCGGCAGGTCGGGGCAGTGCCGGCGGTGCAGGTGCACCGCCCGCGAGCAGGCCTCGCCGACCGCCAGACGCACCTCGTCCAGCACCGCCTCGTCGACGCCGGACCGCCGGGCGACGGCCGCCGCGACGAGTCGCGCGGTGCGCACGTGGGCGGGAAGCGCGCTGAACGAGAGCTCGACAGTCGCCACGTCACCCTTCCTGAAGTGGTTCGGGAGGATCGAAGTCATTCGGTGGCGCTGACCGCCTCGTCGACCGACGAGTGGATCGGGAACACCTTGGTGAGCCCCGTGATGCGGAAGATCTTCAGGATGCGCTCCTGGGTGCAGACCAGGCGCAGCGAGCCGTCGTGGGCGCGCACGCGCTTCAGGCCGCCCACCAGGACGCCGAGGCCGGTCGAGTCGAGGAAGTCGACCCGCTCCATGTCCACCACGAGGTGGTACTTGCCGTCGGCCACCAGGTCGACGAGCTGCTCGCGGAGCCGTGGTGCGGTGTAGACGTCGATCTCGCCGCCGACTTCGACGATCGTGCGGTCACCCTCGGTACGGGTCGAGAGGGAGAGGTCCACAAGTCCTCCTGCGAGAGATCCAGATGATCGGGCGTCCACGGTGTACCCCGTCGACCGGTCGCATTCAACCATCACCAGCGCTTCTGGTCGCGCTCCGGCTGCCCCAGGCCCCCGGTGGCAGACTGCCGTGAGTGCAGACGTACGAGGCCGCGCCGGCGGACGTGCGGCTGGCCAGACTGCTCGCCGCACCCGGCCGAAGGGAGCGGCTGACCCACGTCGAACGGGTGCCGGCCCGACCGGGCGCGCCGGCCGCCTGGCCCGCTTGGACGCACCCGCACCTCGTCGCTGCACTCCAGTCGGCGGGCGTCGGTGCCCCCTGGTCGCACCAGGTGCAGGCCGCCGAGCTGGCCCGCGCCGGTCGCTCGACCGTCGTCGCGACGGGCACCGCGTCGGGCAAGTCGCTCTGCTACCTGCTGCCCGCCCTCACCGCGGCACTCGACGGCGCCGACTCGGCGCTCGGGGGGACACCGACGACGCTGTACCTCTCGCCGACGAAGGCGCTGGCCGCCGACCAGCTGCGCGCCCTGAGCGCGCTCGGGCTGACCGAGCTGCGCGCGGCGGCGTACGACGGTGACACCCCGATGGAGTCCCGGGACTGGGTGCGCCAGCACGCGTCGTACGTCCTGACGAACCCGGACATGCTGCACCGGTCGCTGCTGCCGGGGCACCCGCGGTGGGCCCGTTTCCTGCGCGATCTGCGCTACGTGGTGGTCGACGAGTGCCACCGCTACCGCGGCGTGTTCGGCTCGCACGTGGCGTCGGTGCTGCGCCGGCTGCAGCGGGTCAGTGCCCACTACGGCGGCAGCCCGACCTTCGTGCTGGCGTCGGCCACCGTGTCCGAGCCGGAGGTGTCAGCGGCCCGGCTGGTCGGTCACGAGGTCGTCCCGGTGACCGAGGACGGCTCACCCCGGGGCGAGCTGCTGTTCGCGCTGTGGGAGCCGCCGCTGACCGCCCTCGCCGGCGAGCACGACGCGCCCGTACGCCGGTCCACGACGGCCGAGGTGGCCGACCTGCTCACCGACCTGGTCGCAGACGGGGTGCGCAGCGTCGCCTTCGTGCGCTCGCGCCGGGCGGCCGAGACGGTGGCCCTCACCGCCCGCCGGCTGCTCGCGGAGGTCGACGCCGACCTGGTGGGCCGGGTCGCGGCGTACCGCGCGGGCTACCTGCCCGAGGAACGGCGGGCGCTCGAGGCGGACCTGCAGTCGGGGCGGCTGCTCGGCGTGGCGTCGACGACCGCGCTGGAGCTGGGCGTCGACGTGGCCGGGCTCGACGCGGTGCTGCTGGCGGGCTACCCGGGCACGCGGGCGTCGCTGTGGCAGCAGGCGGGCCGGGCCGGCCGGACCGGTCAGGGTGCCCTGGCCGTCATGGTCGCCCGGGACGACCCGCTGGACACCTACCTCACCCACCACCCGGAGGCCTTGTTCGGCCGCCCGGTCGAGACCACCGTCCTCGACCCGGACAACCCGCACGTGCTGGCTCCGCACCTGTGCGCGGCCGCGGCCGAGCTGCCGCTGACCGGCGACGACCTGGCGGCCTTCGGGCCGCACGCCGAGGGGGTCGCCGACCACCTCGTGCGGCGCGGGATGCTGCGGCGCCGCGCGACCGGCCTGTACTGGACCCGGCAGGAGCGGGCCAGCGACCTCGCGGACATCCGCGGCGCCGGCGGACGACCGGTCGGGCTCGTGGAGGAGGCCACCGGGCGGTTGCTCGGGACGGT
>DASVBQ010000208.1:0-9749 GCA_036375795.1 Actinomycetes bacterium | reverse complement strand
GGCTGACCCTGTCCGCGACCGGCCGTACCGTGCCCACATGGCCGGCGCCGTCGACAGGCTGCTGCGCAGCGACGAACCTTCCGTCCGGTGGAAGGTGCGGGTCCACGCCCTCGGAGAGGACCCGCAGTCCCGAGCGGTCCGCCGGCTGCAGGGCGAGATCCGGCGTTCCCCTCGGGTCCGTCGGCTCCTCGACGGCCACGCGGCGCTTCGCCCCGGCACCTACGCGAAGTGGCGCGGCGGCCACTGGGTACTCGCGGCGCTGGCCGACCTCGGTTACCCGCCCGGCGACGACGCGCTGGTCCCTCTCAGGGACGCGGTGCTGAAGACCTGGCTCGCCGGACGCTACCTGCGCGACGCAGAGGTCACCGACGACTCGGGGTGGCCGCTTACCGCGGTCCCCGTCGTGGACGGGCGGCACCGGCGATGCGCCTCTCAGCAGGGCAACGCCCTGCTGTCCGTGGTCCGGCTGGGCCTCGAGGACCAGCGCGCGGCACGCCTCGTCGAGCGGCTGCTGCACTGGCAGTGGCCCGACGGCGGGTGGAACTGCGACCGCGTGCCCGAAGCGAGGTCCTCGTCGGTGTACGAGACGCTGCTCCCGTTGCGCGCGCTCGCCGCGTTCGCCGACGTGCACCAGGACCCGGCTGCGCGCGCCGCGGCGGACCGTGCCGCACAGGTGCTGCTGGAGCGCCGGCTGCTCTACCGCCGGTCGACCGGTCGGCTGATCCGCGGCGAGTGGTCCAAGCTGCACTACCCCGTCTACTGGTACTACGACGTGCTGGCCGCGCTGAAGGGGCTCACCGAGGCCGGACACCTCGACGACCCACGGTGCCGGGACGGCATCGACCTGCTCGTGAGCAAGCAGCTGCCGGACGGGGGCTGGCCGGCCGAGGCGAGCTTCTACCGCGGTGTCGGCGAGGGCCAGCAGCACGTCGAGCACGTCGACTGGGGAGGCGTCGACCGGCATCGGATGAACGAGTGGGTCACCGCCGACGCGCTCGCTGTGCTCGCCGCAGCGGGGGCGCGGAATCCGGGTTGGGCCGCCGTCCGAGTGCGGCAAGGGCCATGCTGGGGCCCGTGACCGACCCGACCCCGAGCGACCTCGACATCGCCCGCGCCGCCGAGCTGCTGCCCATCGAGGAGGTCGCCGCCACGGCCGGCATCGCGGCCGAGCA
This sequence comes from Actinomycetes bacterium, assembly GCA_036375795.1. GTDB lineage: Bacteria > Actinomycetota > Actinomycetes > JACCUZ01 > JACCUZ01 > DASVBQ01. The sequence continues at coordinate 8,577 of DASVBQ010000208.1, read as the reverse complement.
CCTCGAGCCATACGGCAGGTACGTCGCCAAGGTGGCGCCCAGCGCGCTCACTGCGCTGGCCGACCGCCCGCCGGCGAAGTACGTGGTCATCACAGCGGTGACCCCCACACCGCTCGGCGAGGGCAAGACCACCACCTCGGTCGGTCTCGCGCAGGGCCTGTCGCTCCTCGGCCACCAGACCACGCTGGCCCTCCGCCAGCCCTCGATGGGACCGACCTTCGGCATCAAGGGCGGCGCGGCCGGTGCGGGCTACAGCCAGGTCGTCCCGATGGAGACGTTGAACCTGCACCTGACCGGTGACTTCCACGCCGTCACCGCGGCCCACAACCTGCTGGCCGCGATGGTCGACAACCACATCCACCACGGCAACGAGCTCGGCATCGACCCGCGCAGCGTCGCGTGGCGTCGAGTCCTCGACGTCAACGACCGCGCCCTGCGCAACGTCGTCGTCGGCCTCGGCGCCCGGGTCGACGGTGTGCCGCGGCAGGCCGGATTCGACATCACCGCGGCCAGCGAGGTGATGGTGATCCTCTCGCTGGCCACGTCGTTGCGGGACATGCGGGAACGTCTCGGCCGCATCGTCGTCGGCTTCACCGACGCCGGCCGCCCGGTCACCGCAGAGGACCTCAAGGCGGCCGGTGCGATGGCGGTGATCCTGCGCGAGGCCATCAAGCCCAACCTGCTGCAGACCCTCGAGAACACCCCTGCGCTGATCCACGCCGGACCGTTCGGCAACATCGCGACCGGCAACTCCTCGGTGGTCGCGGACCTCCTTGGCATCCGCGCCGGCGACTTCCTGCTCACCGAGGCCGGGTTCGGTGCGGACATGGGCGCCGAGCGGTTCTTCGACGTCAAGTGCCGGGTGTCCGGGCTGCGCCCTGACGCGGCAGTGCTCGTCGTCACCGTACGGGCGCTGAAGACCCACTCCGGCCAATACCGGGTGGTGGCCGGTAGACCGCTGCCGCCGGAGATGCTCGAGGAGAGTCCGGACGACGTGCGCGCTGGTGGGGCGAACCTCCGCCGGCACATCGAGATCGTCCGGCGCTTCGGGGTGTCTCCGGTCGTGGCCATCAACGCGTTCCCCTCGGACCACGAGTCCGAGCACGATGTGATCCGCGAGATCGCCGCCGAGGCCGGCGCACGCGTGGCAGTCACCCGCCACGTCGCCGACGGCGGGAAGGGCGCCCTCGACCTGGCCGCTCTGGTTGTCGACGCAGCACACGAGCCGACGCACTTCCGCTACCTCTACGAGCTCGACGCCCCGCTGGTCGAGAAGATCGAGGTTGTCGCCAAGGAGATCTACGGCGCGGACGGAGTGGATCTGCACCCGTCGGTGGCCGAGCAGCTGCGCCGCTTCGAGGTGCTCGGCTACGGCGCGTTCCCGGTGGTCATCGCCAAGACCCACCTGTCGCTGTCGTCCGACCCGAAGCTTTTCGGCGCGCCGACGGGGTGGCGGATGCCCGTTCGAGAGGTGCGGGCCGCGGCCGGAGCGGGGTACGTCTACGCGATCAGCGGGGAGATGCGCACGATGCCGGGCCTGCCCCTGCACCCGGCCGCCGAGCGGATCGACATCGACGACGACGGCAACATCGTCGGCCTGTCCTGACTACGGGCTCGGCGCGCCGGATCCGACAGACTGGAGTGAGCTGGCAGCCGTCGCTTCCGCCGAATCACTCCGATCACGTCGATCGGTCACGACCGACCTGCACGCCGCAGCAGTTCAGGAGCCGAGCACCCGCTCCAGGTAGGGGTTACCGAACACCCGGCCCGGGTCGACCGCGTCCCGCACGGCGCGGAAGTCGTCGAAGCGGGGGTAGAGCGGGCGCAGCTCCTCCGCGCCGAGGCTGTGCAGCTTGCCCCAGTGCGGCCGGCCGCCGACCGACGCGACGATGCGCTCGAACGCCGCGAACCAGGGCTCGTGCGGCATCCGCAGGTACTGGTGCACCGCGACGTACGCGCTCTCCCGGTCGTACGCCGTCGACAGCCAGATGTCGTCGGCCGCCGCGAAGCGCACCTCCACCGGGAACGAGATGGGCTCGTCATGGGAGTCCACCCAGCGACGCAGCTCCCGCAGTACGTCACCGACGGCAGCCCGCGGCACGGCGTACTCCGACTCGCGGAACACCACCCGGCGTGGCGACACGAAGACGTCGTACGACGGCGCGACGTACTCGCGCGGTGTGACCAGGCGCACCAGGGAGCGCATCGTGCCCGGCACCAGTGACGGCCGCCGGGAGACCATCCGGTTCACGGCGCCGTAGGCGACGTTGGAGAGCAGCTCGTCGTCGACCCACCGCCGCCACCGGGGCTGCGACGGCAGCCCGTCGGGCGCTCCCACCCGGTCGTTGTGCTTGACCTGGACGACGTCGGTGTGCGGGAACCAGTAGGCGTCGACGTGGTCGTGCTCGGCGGCCGCGTCGTCGAGCCCGTCCAGCGCCTCGTCCCAGTGGAGGGGCCGCTCGACCGCGCGCAGCAGGAACGCCGGGACGCACCGCAGCGTCACCCTCGTCACCACGCCCAGCGCGCCGAGCCCGACCCGGGCCGCGGCGAACAGGTCCGGCCGCTCGGTCGCCGAGGTCGTCGCCACGGAGCCGTCGGCGAGGGCGACCTCCACCGCGTGGACCTGGGTGGCGAGCCCGCCGAACCGCGCTCCGGTGCCGTGCGTCCCGGTCGCGATCGCACCCGCGACCGTCTGCGCGTCGATGTCGCCGAGGTTCTCCAGAGCCAGACCGAGCGAGGCCAGCAACCTGTTCAGCTCGCGCAACGTGGTGCCGGCGCCGACCGTCACGAGTCGCCCCTCGGTCGTGAGCAGCCCGCTCATCCGCGCCAGGTCGACCTGCACGCCGTCGGTGACGGCGGCACCGGTGAACGAGTGGCCGGACCCGACCGGCTTCACCCGCAGCCCGCGGCGTACGGCGTCCCGCACGGCCGCGACGACCTCGCCGGTGTCGCCGGGCCTCACGACCTGCCGAGGGTCCGCGACCTCGGTGCGCGCCCAGTTCGTCCACCGCGTCATCCGAAGGCCGGTCTCTCGCCGCGGTACGTCGGCACCGGCTCGACCGAGCCGCCCTCGTCCACGACGTGCAGGACGGAGAAACGCTCGCACAGCTCGCCGGCCTTGGCGTGGCGGAACCACACCCGGTCGCCGACGTCCAGGCCGCCGGCAGCGGCCCCGCGCAACGGCGTCTGCACCTCGCCGGCACCCTCCGCCCTCAGCAACGACAAGCCCGACGGCGACCAGGGGCTCGGGAGCCGCGACCGCCCGGCCGGCCCCGACGCGACGTACCCGCCGCCGAACACCGTGGCGATGCGCGGCGCCGGCCGGCGCACGACCGGCAGCACGAAGAAGGCCGCCGGGCGCGGCCGGAAGTCCCGGTAGCCGTCGAAGAGCGTCGGACCGTAGAGCCCGGAGCCTGCCGCCAGCTCGGTCAGCACCGGGTCGCGCCCGGTGACGTGCAGGCTGCCGGTGCCTCCCCCGTTGACGAGCTCGATGTCGACGACCTCACGCACCGCGGACACCACCTCCGCGCGACGTCGCATGAGGTCGGCCGCCGAGCGCGCCTTGACCAGCCGCACGGCCGGCGACGAGTCGGGCAGCCCGGCGATCTGCGCGTCGTAGAACATCAGCCCGGTCAGCCGCAGCCCGGGCCGGCGGTCGACCTCGGCGACCAGCCGCAGGACCTGCGCGACGGTGCGCAGCGGGGACCGGCGGACGCCGAGGTGCAGCCGCCCGACCCGAAGCGACGCGTCGACGTCGAGGCAGACCCGGACCTCGGTCGTGGGCGCGATGTCGCGGAGCAGGTCGAGGTGCGCGACGTCGTCCACCATCACCGTCACCCGCTCGGCCAGCTCGGCGTCGGAGCACAGGGCCGCCAACGCGGCTCGGTGCACGCTCGGGTAGCCCATCAGGATGTCGCGGTAGCCGCTCCGGGCCAGCCAGATCGCCTCCGGCAGCGAGTAGGCCATCAGGCCGGAGAAGCCCGGCCGGGCGAGCGCCTCGTCCAGGACTGCACGGGCGCGCACCGACTTCGTCGCGATCCGCACGGGCAGCCCGTGCGCGCGCCGCGCCAGATCGTCGGCGTTGGCCAGCAGCGCCGGCCGGTCCAGGACGGCGAACGGCGGGTCGAGGTGTCGGGTGGCAGCGTCGAGCCGGGTCGGGAAGCTCGTCCGCACCGCGCCACCGTAGTGCCGTCGCACTGCCCCGATGCACAGGCCTGGCCTGGGTTGCGCCCCATCGGGTGAGACTGATCAAGCAGTCGCGGGATCCCGTCGAAACAGGGTGCGTGACGTTGCTGAGCGAGGTGGCAGAGCAGGACGAGGTGCGTGAGCCCTCTCCTGTTCCGGCGACCCCTGCGCGCGGCGTGGCGGCGACCATGCTGCGACCCGCGCCGCAGCGGGTGCCGGAGCTGGCGCACATGGACCTCAAGCGCCTGCGGGCCTACCGGCGCACGCTGTTGGAGGAGGAGCTGCGTACGTCGTACTGGCGCCGCCTCATCCAGGCCCGGCGTGACCTCCTGCGCGTGGACGGCGCGGCCGGCGACCGCGCGGCGCTCACCGACGCGCTCACCGAGGCGCGGGGAAGCAACGGCCGGCAGGCGATCCTGTCGCTGCACCCCGACGGCGGGATGCCGATCCTGCCCCACCTGCCGGACCTGTGGGCCAGTGCCGCGGACGGGGACGGGGACCGGGCCGAGCTGTTCGCGCGGCTGGCGTCGGCCGAGAGCGTGCTGTCGTCCTACCGGGAGGCGCTGCACAAGCGGCTGGACCGGGCGACCGCCGAGCTCGTGGCGCGCTACCACGAGGACCCGAAGCAGTGCCTGGTGGCTCTCCCGCTGGACACCTGAACCGTCACGTCCTGCCGTACGTTGGGAGGTCGTGGCGCTCCTCCGCGCGGGTCGCCCCGGTCGGAGCCGCCGGGCCGACGAAGAGCTGCTCACCAGGCTGTACGACGAGCACGCCCCGGCGTTGCTCGCGTACGCGACCAGGCTGACCGCCGGTGACCGGCAGCGTGCGGAGGACGTGGTCCAGGAGACGCTGCTGCGGGCGTGGCGACACCCGGAAGCGCTCACCGGTGAACGTGGGTCGCCCGGGGCGTGGCTTCGGACCGTGGCACGCAACGTCGCGTTCGACGAGTACCGCGCCCGGCGGGCGCGGCCGCGCGAGGTGCCCGGCGACCTGGCCCAGTCCGTCGCCACCGGCGACGACGAGATCGACCGGGCGCTCGAGGCTTGGGTGATCGGTGAGGCGCTGGACGCGCTCACGCCCGCGCACCGGGAGGTGCTGGTCGAGACCTTCTACCGCGGCCGTTCGGTGGCCGAGACGTCCGCTGCGCTGGGCGTACCTCCCGGCACGGTGAAGTCGCGGACCTTCTATGCGCTGCGCGCCCTGCGCGGCGCCCTGGTCGAGCGGGGAGTGATCTCATGACCGGCGTCCGGCCCCCGCTCGACTGCCGTGAGGTCGAGCAGTCCCTCGGCGTCCTGGTCCTCGGCGCCCTCGACCCGGCCGAGCGCCCGGAGATCGAGTCACACCTGGCCTCCTGTGCCCGCTGCACCGCGACGCTGACCGAGCTCGCCCCTCTGCCCGGGCTGCTGCACCGGCTCACGCCGCGGGAGGCGATCGCCACGACGACCTCCGCGGGCCCGTCCGAGGACCTGCGGCGTCGCCTGGTCGACACGGCCCGCCGCGAGGAGCGGCTGCGCCGGCGGACCATGGCGCTGAGGTCGGGCCTGGCCGCCGCCGCAGCGGTGGTCGCGATCATGCTCGCCGCGACGGTCGTCGGAGTCCCGGAGCTCGGTGGTTCCTCCTCGCCGGTCACCGTGGCGGCCACTGACCCGCGCACCCACGTCCGTGCCGACGTGTCACTGCGGGCCGTGGCGACCGGCACGGAGCTGACCCTGCGCCTGCAAGGGGTGTCGCCGGGGGAGCGGTGCCGTCTCGTCGCGGTCGGCGCCGCCGGGAACCGTGACGTCGCGGCGACCTGGGTGGCGACCTACGCCGGCCGGGCCGAGGTCACCGGGCACACCAGCATCGGCCGGGACCGGATCGAGCGGCTGCTGGTGGTCACCGCCACCGGGCGACCGCTGGTCGAGCTGCCGGTCTCCGCCTGACCAGAGGTCGAGCGCCTGCTCGCCTCGCTGAACCGTTCCGCACCCGGATCCGTGACAGGGGTGTCCGCTCCCCCCTCAGCACGCGAGGTCATCATGTCGATCCGACTCGGCACACCCAGCAGGACCGGCATGCCGGGCCTCCGTCTGCTCGCCGGTGGCGCAGCCGTCATGATCCTCGCCGCCGCCTGTGGGGGAGGCGGCGGCGGGTACGGCTCGTCGACCGCCGGCAAGACCAGCGCCCCGTCGACCGGAGGAGTCGCGTCGGGCGAGAAGCTCGGCACGGCACAGACGTCCGCGGGCACCATCCTGGTCGACGGCCAGGGACGGACGATGTACGCCTTCGCCGCCGACTCGAAGGGCCGCTCCAACTGCACGGAGTCCTGCCTGGCGTACTGGCCGGCGGTCCCGGCCGGCGCGCAGCCGCCGCAGCAGCCCGCAGGGGTCACCGCGAAGCTGGGCGTGCTGCACCGCCAGGACGGCGCCGACCAGCTCACCGTCGACGGCTGGCCGATGTACACCTACGTCGGCGACGCGGGCCCGGGCACGACCGCGGGGCAGGGCAAGAACCTCTCCGGTGGGCTCTGGTGGGTCGTCGCTCCGAGCGGCAAGTGGATCACCAGCGCTGGAACGTCGGGCAGCGAGGACAGCGGGTCCGAGGGTGGTTACGGAACCGGCTACTAGGCCTTTCCCGCCCTGGGCGCGCTCCGCCCACTCGTGGCGCCGGGCACGCTGCCGCTGGAGGTTGCTGCAGCGCGTTCGTAAGGTGAGCGGGTGAGCGACAGCAGCGACCGTCCCGTCCCCCGCCTGCGGCACGCCCTCGACGGCATCCCGACGTACAAGCCGGGCCGTCCGGCAGCGGCCCGCGAGGGTGCGCCGGCGTACAAGCTCTCCTCGAACGAGAACCCGTACCCTCCGTTGCCCTCCGTGCTCGACACCGTGCGCGACGCGGCGTCCTCGTTCAACCGCTACCCCGACATGTTCGCGACGGGGCTGACCGCCGCGATCGCGGCCCGGTTCGACGTCCCGGTGAGCCATGTGGCGACCGGCACCGGATCGGTGGGTGTCCTGCAGCAGGTGGTGCAGTCCACCGCCGCGGAGGGCGACGAGGTCGTCTACGCCTGGCGGTCGTTCGAGGCGTACCCGATCGTCGTGCAGATCTCCGGCGCGCGGTCGGTGCGGGTGCCGCTGACCTCGGACGAGCGGCACGACCTCGACGCGATGGCCGACGCGGTCACCGACCGGACCCGGCTGGTGCTCGTCTGCTCGCCGAACAACCCCACCGGCGCGGCCGTGCGCCGGGCCGAGCTGGAGCGCTTCCTCGACCGCGTCCCCGCCGACGTGCTGGTGGTCATCGACGAGGCCTACCGGGAGTTCGTGCGCGACCCGGAGGTGCCGGCCGCGATCGAGGTCTACCGCGACCGGCCCAACGTCGCGGTCCTGCGTACCTTCTCCAAGGCCTACGGCCTGGCCGGCCTCCGGGTCGGCTTCGCGGTGGCCCACGAGCCGGTCGCCGAGGCGCTGCGCAAGACGGCCGTGCCGTTCGGTGTCAGCGGGCTCGCACAGGTCGCCGCCACGGCGTCGCTGGCCGCCGAGCACGAGCTGCTCGAGCGGGTCGAGGCCCTCGTCGCGGAGCGATCCCGGGTGCAGGAGGCGTTGACCGAGCAGGGCTGGTCGCGCGTGCCCGAGTCCGAGGCCAACTTCGTGTGGCTGCGGCTCGGCGATCGGACCGAGGAGTTCGCCGCGGCCTGCGAGGAGGCCGGGGTCGTGGTGCGCCCGTTCGCCGGTGAAGGCGCCCGGGTGACCATCGGGGAGCCGGAGGCGAACGACCTGTTCCTGCGCGTCGCCAAGGGATTCGCGCGGTAGCCGGTCACACCAACGAACTGCTCGACGAGTCCGACGGGACATCCCTCGTGTGACTCCCCGGGCATTCGGTGACCCGACCCGACTGCAGCCCGGAGAACGACGGGTGAGAAGGTCGGAGGGTGCGCCTCGACCACCTCTCCTACGCCGCCGGTCCCGAGGGTCTCGGGGCGTGTGCCCAGCGTCTCGGGTCAGCCCTTGGTGCCGGCTTCCGGGACGGCGGACTGCACCCGCGCTTCGGCACCCGCAACTTCGTCCTCCCGCTCGCGGGTGGCGTCTACCTGGAGGTCGTTGCCGCACTCGACCACCCTGCCGCCGACAAGGCGCCCTTCGGCCAGGCCGTGAAGGCCCGGTCCGAGGCGGGCGGCGGCTGGCTCGCCTGGGTCGTGGCGGTCGACGACATCGAGCCGGTGGAGCGGCGCCTCGGGCGACCTTCCGTCGACGGGCATCGGCGACGCCCCGACGGGGTGGACCTCAACTGGCGCCAGATCGGCGTGCTCGACCTGCTCGACGACCCGGCGCTCCCGTTCTTCGTGCAGTGGGAGGGCGACCCCTCGTTGCACCCTGCCGTGAACGGGGACGGCCCGCGGATCGAGCGGGTCGAGATCTG
>DASVBQ010000201.1:0-16691 GCA_036375795.1 Actinomycetes bacterium | reverse complement strand
GCCTGGAACGAGGCGCTCGGCCTGCCGCGGCCGTGGGACCAGCAGTGGTCGCTGCGCATCCAGCAGGTCCTCGCCTACGAGTCGGACCTGCTGGAGTACGAGGACCTCTTCGCCGGCTCCCCGGTGGTCGAGGCCAAGGTCGACGAGCTGCGCACTGCCGCGCGCGCGGAGATGGCGCGCATCGAGGAGATGGGGGGCGCGGTTGCGGCGGTCGAGAGCGGATACCTCAAGTCCGAGCTGGTCGCCTCGCACGCGCGGCGACGGGCCCGGGTGGAGTCGGGTGAGGACGTCGTCGTCGGGGTCAACCGGTTCACCGAGACCGAGCCGAGCCCGCTGACCGCTGACCTCGAGGCCGCCATCCAGACCGTGGACCCCGCCGCCGAGCAGCGCGCCGTCGGCTCGGTCCGCGCCTGGCGCGAGCAGCGGGACGCCGCGACCGTCGAGGCGGCGCTCACCCGCCTGCGGGACGACGCCAAGACCGACGAGAACCTGGTCGAGGCGACCCTCGACTGCGCCCGGGCCGGGGTGACGACCGGGGAGTGGTCCGGCGTGCTGCGTGAGGTGTTCGGGTCCTACCGCGCCCCGACCGGGGTGTCCGGCGCTGTCGGTGCGACCGAGCCGGGGGAGGGGCTGCGGGCGGTTCGCGAGGCCGTACGTCGTACCGGCGACGAGATGGGCACCCGGCTGCGGATGCTCGTCGGGAAGCCCGGGCTCGACGGCCACTCCAACGGTGCCGAGCAGATCGCGGTCCGCGCGCGGGATGCCGGCTTCGAGGTGGCCTACCAGGGGATCCGGCTGACGCCCGCGCAGATCGCCGCGGCCGCGGTCGAGGAGGGCGTCCACTGCGTCGGGCTGTCGATCCTGTCGGGGTCGCACCGCGAGCTGGTCCCCGAGGTGCTGCGGCTGCTGCGCGAGGCAGGAGCAGGTGACGTCCCCGTCGTGGTCGGCGGGATCATCCCCGACGCCGACGCGCGCTGGCTGCGCGAGCAGGGCGTGGCCGCCGTGTTCACACCCAAGGACTTCGACATCACCGCCATCATGGGGCGGATCGTCGAGGTGATCCGGTCCGCGAACGGGCTGGCGGCGATCCCGGTGACCTAGGTGTCGCCGCGGCGGCTCCACCGGAAGTAGCGCAACGCCAGGACGAGAGCGGCGAGCGCCCACGCCGCCAGCACCAGGGCCACGCGGTCGAGCTCCCACGAGCCGGTGACCTCACGGGCCTGGAACCGGTCGGGGAGGAAGACCGAGCGCATCCCCTGGCAGAGCCACTTCAGCGGGAACAGCGCGGCCATCTGCTGCATCCAGGTCGGCAGCTCGTCGTACTGGAAGAAGACGCCGGAGGTGAACTGCAGGACCAGCACCACCGGGGTCACGACCGCCGGTGCGCCGCGGGCCGTGCGTGCGAAGCCGGAGAACGCGATGCCCAGCAGGGTGCAGGTCACCAGGCCCAGGGCGCTCACCCAGGTGAACGTCCACCAGTCGCTGGCCGTGGTGGGCAGCTCCACGCCGAACAGCGCCACCCCGATCGCGAGCATCGTGACGACCTGGCCGAGGTACACCGCGAGGACGAGCCCGACCTTGCCGACGAAGTAGGACGCCTTCGGCATCGGCGTGCCCTGCAGGCGCTTCAGGGTTCCGTCGTCGCGTTCCTGCGGGATGGCGATGGCGAGGTTCTGGAACGACGTGTAGACGATCCCCGAGGCGATCATGCCGGCCACGAAGTACTGGCTGAAGGTCACGCCGGGCGCCACATCGCCGCTGAAGGCGGAGCCGAAGACGACGAGCAGCAGCACCGGCAGGATCATGGTGAAGAACGCCGACTCCCGGTCACGGACGAACTGCAGCAGCTCGATCCGGACCCGGCGCCCGCCGATCGCCCACGTGGTCGCGCTCACGTCTGCTCCTCCGTGTCCCTCACCATCTCGAGGTAGGTCTCCTCGAGGGTGGGGCGCCGCACGGTCAGGTCGGGGACCTCGCCGGCGAACCTGGTGGCGAGCTCGGTGACGGCGCGCGTCGGCTCCGCGGTGCGGACCGACCGGCGCCCTCCGCCGGGCTCCGTCCACTCGACGGTGGCCTCAGCAGTCTGTCGGCCCCCGAGCGTCGAGGGGGTGGCGACGTCGAGGATGCGGCCCTGGGCGATGACCGCGACCCTGTCGGCGAGCCGCTCGGCCTCCTCCAGGTAGTGGGTGGTCAACACGATGGTGGTGCCCTCGCGGGCCAGCTCGTCGACCAGGTCCCAGAAGAGTCGGCGGGCGGCCGGGTCGAATCCCGTCGTCGGCTCGTCGAGGAACAGCAGCTCCGGCCGGCCGAGGATGCCGAGCCCGACGTCGAGGCGGCGTCGCTGTCCGCCGGAGAGCAGCCGGGTGCGCTGCGTCGCGCTCCCGGCGAGCCCCACGGTGGCGATCACCTCGTCGGGGTCGCGCGGGGCCGGGTAGTAGCCGGCGAAGTGCCGCACCGTCTCGGCGACGGTGAGTTCCGACAGGTCGGACACCGACTGCAGCACGATCCCGACGCGGGCCCGCCACTGCGGTCCGACGTGCGCCGGGTCCTCGCCCAGGACGCTCACCTCGCCCGCGTCCCGGCTGCGGTACCCCTCGAGGATCTCGACGGTTGTGGTCTTGCCGGCCCCGTTGGGGCCGAGCAGGGCGAAGACCTCGCCGGTGGCAACCTCGAGGTCGACGCCGTCGACCGCCCTACGCTCGCCGTAACGCTTGCGCAGGTCGCTGACGACCACGGCGGGCCCGGTCTGCTCCACGGGCTTGATCCTGCCGCACCGAGGAGGGATCGGGGGTGAGCGTGGACGGACCGCGCGGGGCGCTCGTGCGGCGCGTCGCGGCCGACACCCGGCCCCTGCGTCACCCCGCGTTCCGGCGGCTCTTCGTCGGCCAGAGCGTGTCGATGGTCGGTTTTCAGCTGACCGCTGTGGCGGTCGCGGTCCAGATGTACGACATCACCCGCTCGTCACTGTGGGTGGGCCTGCTCGGCCTGGCCGTCCTCGTGCCTCTGGTGGTGTTCGGGCTCTACGGCGGGTCGGTGTCCGACGCCGTGGACCGCCGTCGGCTGCTGGTGGCGTCGTCGTACGTCGTCTGGCTCTCGACCGGAGGCCTGCTCGCCCAGGCGCTGGCCGGCCTCGAGGACCGCTGGGTGCTGCTCTCGCTGGTCGCCCTGCAGTCGGTGGGCTTCGCCTTGTCCTCGCCGACCCGGGGCGCCGTGATCCCGAGGCTGCTGCCGTGGGACCTGGTTCCGGCGGCCAACACGCTCAGCTCGACTGCCATCAACCTCGGGGCGGTGCTGGGCCCGCTGCTGGCGGGGCTGGTGCTGGCGCGGGGCGGCTACGCCGTGGCGTACGGCATCGACGCCGCCCTCTTCACCGCCGGCCTCTACGCCGCGCACCGGCTGCCACCGCTCCCGCCGGTGGGCGGGAAGACCCGCCCGGGCCTGCGGTCCGTGGCCGAGGGACTGTCCTTCGTCGCCACCCGGCCGGTCCTGCTCATGTCGTTCGCCGTGGACATCATCGCCATGGTCATGGCGCTGCCCCGCGCGCTGTTCCCCGAGGTGGCCGAGCAGCGCTTCAACGGCCCCGGGTCCGCCGGGTGGCTGTACGCCTCCATCGCGCTGGGTGCGGTGACCGGCGGCCTGCTGTCGGGCTGGATCGGGCGGGTCAGCCGGCAGGGCCTGGCGCTGGTGGCCGCGGTCGTGGTGTGGGGACTCGCCGTGGCGGCGGCCGGGCTGGTGCCGTCGCTGTGGCTGGTCGTGGCGCTGCTGGCCCTGGGGGGCGCCGCCGACCTGGTGTCCTCGGTCTACCGGCAGACGATCCTGCAGACCTATGCACCGGACGAGATGCGGGGCCGGATGCAGGGCGTCTTCATCGTGGTGGTGGCCGGCGGACCGCGCCTCGGCGACCTGCGGGCCGGGGCCGCCGCGGAGTCGTTCGGCGCCACGGCGTCCTGGGTCGGCGGTGGGCTGGCCTGCGTCGTGCTCGTCATCGGCCTGGCGGTGGCCGTGCCGTCCCTGGTCCGGTACCGGATGGGCGACGCCGCCGGGCAGAACCGGGTCGACGACCGGCGGGAGGCCCGCTAGCGTCGCCGCCTACCGCGGCGCGGGGTTCGTCTCGCTCGGGGGCGTCACGGCGATGCGTCGGCGCGGCTGAGCGCGCGCTCACCTGCCATCATCCGGTCGACCCGGGCGAGCACCTCGTCGGCGCAGCCCCACGAGAGGGTGACGCCGGCGCCACCGTGCCCGTAGCAGTGCACGACGCCGCCCGGGCCGCCGTCGGCGTGCGGGACCGACTCGAGGCGTACGGCCGGACGCGCCGGGCGCAGCCCCACCCGGTGGCCGAGCACCCGGGCACCGGCCAGTGCCGGCACCAGCGCGCTCGCGCGCTCGAGCAGGGCGCGGGCGATCTCCGGGTCCGGTCGCAGGTCCCAGGAGCCCTCCTCGGCGGTGCCGCCGACGACCACGTCGTGCTCCCGCGGCACCACGTAGAGCGGCCGTGCCTCCTCCGAGCTCTCCAGCAGCCACTCGTCGATGCCGACCTGCTCGACCTGCACCACCTGGCCGCGCACCGGCTGCAGCGAGGCGTCCCCGGCCAGCGCCCGGGAGGCCAGCCCGGTGGCGTTGACCACCACGCCACTCGTGGGTAGGTCGGGCAGCCAGGAGCGGGTCACGGTTCCGCCGGCCTGCTCCAGGCGGGTGGTCAGCCACCCGAGGTAGACGCTGGTGTCGGCCACCGGCAGCGCCATCCGCCAGCCGACGGCGTAGCCCGGAACGGGGTCCCGCACGGTCTCGAGGTCGGGGACCGCCGCCCGCCACCAGGGCTGCCCCGCCGGCGGAGGGTCCCGGTGCAGCTCGACGCCCCTGCGCATCCGGACGCCGGTTGCCGGTGCGGTCCCGGCGAGGCCGCGGAACACCGCGTACGACCGCGCGGACCACCGGGTCACCTCGGCCTCGGGCAGCGCGCGGTAGGGGTACCACAGGGCCGCCGCCACGGCCGACGTTGTCTCCGGCGGCAGGTCGCGGGCGAGCACGTGCGCGTCGTGGCCGCCCTCGGCCAGCCGCACGGCACAGGTCAGGCCGACGACCCCGCCACCCACCACGATCACCCGCACGGCGCTCAGCGTCCCCTACCGGCCCGGGTCACGGAAGGCCCGGCCTCGGGATTCCCTTCGCGATGCGGCGCCCCGGAGTGGCGAGAGTTGTTTGCCAAGAAGCCTTGGCAAAGAAGTCTTGGCATGGCACTCTCTGGTCGTGACCGACCGCCTGCTCGATGTCCGGGACCCGCTCGCGCTGCGGGCGCTCGCCCACCCTCTCCGGGTCCGCCTGCTGCGCCTCGTGCGCGAGCACCGGCCGGTCACGGGGGCCCGCCTGGCCGAGCTGGTCGGCGAGTCGACGGCCAGCGTGAGCTACCACCTGTCGGTGCTGGCCCGGCACGGGTTCATCGAGCCCGACCCCGCTCCGGGCCCGACTCGGCGGCACAAGCCGTGGCGGACCACGTTCGACCGGCTCCAGGTCACCGGTGCGCAGCGGGGCGTGCCCCCGGTCCAGACACCGGAGGGCGCCGTGCTCGCGACGCTGCTCGACGCTGTGCGCGAGGACCAGGACGCCTACCTCGCCGGGACTGCGCGGCTCGCGCCGGAGTGGGAGGACGTCGGGACCTTCGCCCTGAGCCGGCTCGTCCTCACCCCGGACGCGGTGGAGCGGATGACCTCGGAGGTGCAGGCGGTCCTGGACCGCTACCGCGGGCACGAGGGCAGCGAGGTGCCGACCGGCTGCTCCCGGGTCTCGGTGTCGTTCGTCGCAGTGCCCACCGCAGAGCCCGCGGCGGAGCCCGGTGCCGAGCCCGAGCGGTCGTCATGACCTGGCGGGACGGCCCGTTGCGGCGGCGCGACCTCCGGCTGCTCGTCGGGGGATCGACGGTCTCGCTCCTCGGCGACGGCATCTACTCGGTGGCGATGGCGGTCGCGGTGCTGCACGTGTCCGGCAGCGCGTCGGCGCTGGCCGCCATGTCGGTGGCGAACCTGGTGCCGCGAATCGGCTTCGGGCTGCTCGGCGGTGTGCTCGCCGACCGGATGAGCCGGCGCGCCGTCCTGGTCACCTGCGACCTGGTGCGCCTGGTGGTCGTGGCGGTGCTGGGCCTGCTCATGCTCACCGGGACGCCCCCGCTGTGGGCGCTGGTGCTGCTCGTCGCACCGCTCGGGGCGGCGTCGGGTGCCGCGGCGCCGGCGTTCAGCGCGATCCTGCCCGACCTCGTCGCCGAGGACGAGCTGGTCGCGGCCAACGGTGCGCTGGCCAGCGTCAGCCCTTTCGCCCAGATGATGCTGGGGCCGGTCCTGGGCGGCGCCCTCGCGGCGTACGACGTGGGCCTCGCCCTCCTCGTCGACGCTGCGACCTTCGGGGTGTCCGCCGTGTGCGTGCTGCTGCTGCGCCCGGAGACCGTCCACGAACGCGGGCCGCGGCCGGTGCCGTGGGCGCACTTCCGTGAGGGGCTGGCCTACGTCCGCGCGACTCCCTGGCTCGCGACGAACCTGCTCGCCGGGCTGGTGATCACGTTCACGGTGTCGGGTTGCATGACGATGCTGCCGTTCCTGGTCGCCAAGGGCTACGGGGCCCCGACCGCGACCTTCGGCTACCTGCTCGCGGCCGGTGGCGCGGCGGCGACCGTCTCGGCGATGGCGGTGAGTGTGCGCCGGCCGCCGGCCCGGCCGTTGGTGGCGTCGTACGTGACCTACACGCTCGGTCTGGGCGCGCTCGCGGGGCTGGGCCTGGCCCCGGGGCCGGCCGTCGCGGCCGTCTTCGTCGTCCTGCTCTTCGCCGGCGCCACCACCGGCAACCTGTTCCAGGACAGCGTCCTGGGCTCCCGGGTGCCCCGCGAGCTGCGCGGTCGGGTCGCCTCGCTGGACTGGGTGGCCGCCACGGCTGCCGCACCCCTGTCGGTGCTGGTGGCCGCCCTCGCGGCCGACCAGGTGGGCATCCGCCCGACGTACGTCGTGGCCGGCGTCCTCGCGTCGCTCGCGTCGCTCCTGGGGCTGGCGCTGTTGCTGCGCAGTGGCGAGCCGGCAGCCGATGCCGCGCCCGAGGCCGCCGAGGCGGCGACGGGTCAGAAGAGCCTGGCGTCGGCGTCGTCGAAGCCACGCAGCGCGTCGTAGTCGAGCACCACGCAGTCGATGCCCCGGTCCGTCGCCAGCACGCGGGCCTGCGGCTTGATCTCCTGCGCGGCGAAGACACCACGCACGGGGGTGAGCAGCGGGTCCCGGTTGAGGAGCTCGAGATAGCGCGTCAGCTGCTCCACGCCGTCGATCTCGCCGCGCCGCTTGATCTCGACGGCCACCGTCGAACCGGAGTGGTCGCGGGCCAGGATGTCGACCGGGCCGATGGCGGTGGGGTACTCGCGACGAACCAGCCGCCACCCGGTCCCGAGCGTCTCGATCTGGTCGGCCAGCAGCGCCTGCAGGTGCGCCTCCACTCCGTCCTTGACCAGGCCGGGGTCGAGGCCCAGCTCGTGGCTCGAGTCGTGATGGACCTCGTGGAGGGTGATGACGAGGCGCTCGTCGGCCTTGTTGGTCACCGTCCACGTGCCGGTCGCCTCCGCCGCGTCGTCGATGCGCAGCGTGCACGGCGGGCTCATCCAGTTCAGCGGCTTGTACGCGCGGTCGTCGGCGTGCACCGACACCGACCCGTCGGCCTTCACGAGGATCAGCCGGGTGGCCCGCGGCAGGTGGGCGGTGAGCCGGCCGACGTAGTCGACCGTGCACGTCGCGATGACCAGGCGCACGGCGCCGAACGTTAGTCGATCCCCTGCGCGGTATCCGCCTCGACCATGTCCTCGACGCCCAGCAGCCGGATCAGGCGGCGGACCCCGCGCCGGCAGTGCCGCAGCTCCACGTGGCCGTTCCGGCGGGCCAGGACGGCTCGGGCAAGCAGCAGCGGGGAGATCCCCGAGGCATCGGCGAAGCCCACGCCGCTCATGTCCACCACCAGCCGCTGGCACAGCGGCTCCCGGCGGGGCGCGAGGACCTGGTCGACCACGGTCTGCAGGAGCGGCGAGCTGGTGATGTCCAGCTCGCCGTCGAGGCGCACGTGGACCGTGGCGCCCTCCGGGCGGACGTCGACGGCCAGCGTCGACTGCGCGCTGCGCACGCCTCGGCTCTCCCTCCGTGAGTGGCCGGCCACATCGGACAAACCGACCACGAGTGCCCCTGTCTACCCGATCCGGCCGGGTCACGCACGCCGCGACGCACCCGGGCGCCCGCTCCGCGCCGGCGCCTGGGAGACTTCCGGCCATGGGACGTGAGTTCACGAAGGTCGGCGTGGTGGGCATGGGGACGATGGGCGCGGGCATCGTCGAGGTCTTCGCCCGCGAGGGCCTGCAGGTCGTGGGCGTGGAGCCCACCGACGAGTCGCTGGAGCGCGGCCGCGGTCACCTGCAGCACTCCACCGATCGGGCGGTCAAGCGTGGCAAGCTCACCGAGGCCGACCGGGACGCCCTGGTCGACCGCGTGCGGTTCACCACCTCCATCGAGGACCTCGCCGACGTCGACCTCGTCGTCGAGGCAGTGCCGGAGCACCTCGACCTGAAGCAGGAGATCTTCAGGACGCTGGACAAGATCTGCCGACCCGACACCATCCTCGCCACCAACACCTCGTCGCTCTCGGTCACCGAGATCTCGGTCGCGACCACCCGACCGTCGAAGGTCGTCGGGATGCACTTCTTCAACCCGGCTCCGGTGCTCAAGCTGGTCGAGGTCGTGCGCACGGTCGTGACGGAGCCCGAGGTGGTTTCCGACATCAAGGCGCTCGCCGAGCGACTGGGCAAGGTGCCCGTGGTCATCGGCGACAAGGCCGGCTTCATCGCCAACGCGTTGCTGTTCGGATACCTCAACCACGCGGTGTCGATGTACGAGTGCCGCTACGCGACCCGCGAGGACATCGACGCCGCGATGCGCTTCGGCTGCGGCTACCCGATGGGTCCGCTCGCCCTGCTCGACCTGATCGGGCTCGACACGGCGTACGAGATCCTCGACACGATGTACCGCCAGTCGCGGGACCGGCTGCACGCGCCCGCGCCCATCATCAAGCAGATGGTCACCGCGGGCCTGCGCGGCCGCAAGACCGGCAAGGGCTTCTACACCTACGAGGCTCCGGACTCGCCGAGTGTCGTCGCCGACGAGCTGACCCCGGAGGACGGTCACCACGCCGGTGCCGCCCGCGACGTGGAGCGGATCGGTGTGGTCGGCTCCGGGACCATGGCCACCGGCATCGTGGAGGTCCTCGCGAAGGCCGGCTACGACGTGATGTACGTCGCCCGCGGCGAGGAGAAGGTCGCCCGGGTCCGCGCCGCGCTGGAGCGCTCGCTCGACAAGGCCGTGCTGCGGGGCAAGCTGGCCGAGGCCGAGCGCGATGCGGCGCTCGCCCGGATCACCGGGTCGGCGCGGCTGGACGACCTGGCCGACCGCGACCTGGTGCTGGAAGCCGTGGTCGAGGAGCTGTCGGTGAAGCAGGCGCTGTTCGCGACGCTCGACGAGATCTGCAAGCCAGGTGCCGTCCTCGCTACGACCACGTCGTCGCTGCCGGTCGTGGAGATGGCCGCCGCCACGAGCCGGCCGGGTGACGTCGTCGGGCTGCACTTCTTCAACCCCGCGCCGGTGATGAAGCTCGTCGAGGTCGTTCGCACCGTCTCGACCACCGATGACGTGGTCGCGACCGCCCGCGCTGTGTGCGACCGAGCCGGCAAGCACGCCGTGGAGTGCGGCGACCGGGCTGGCTTCATCGTCAACGCGCTGCTGTTCCCCTACCTCAACGACGCGGTGAAGATGCTGCAGGCCCACTACGCGAGCGTCGAGGACATCGACAGCGCCATGGTGGTCGGCTGCGGCTACCCGATGGGTCCGTTCGACCTCCTCGACGTCGTCGGCCTCGACGTGTCCCTGGCGATCCAGCGCACGCTCTACCTGGAGTTCCGCGAGCCCGGCTTCGCCCCGGCGCCGCTGCTCGAGCAGCTCGTCACGGCGGGCTACCTCGGCCGCAAGACGGGGCGCGGCTTCCGCGACTACTCCTGAGCATGGCCGCCGACGATGACGAGTGGGTCGTCCGGGCGGTGACGGGGTCGGCCGCCACCCGGGCCTACCGCTGCCCGGGCTGCGACCAGGAGATCCGCCCGGCGACGCCGCACGTCGTGGCCTGGCCGGCCGGACCCGACGACGAGTCCGCGCTCGAGGCGCGCAGGCACTGGCACTCCGCGTGCTGGAACGCCCGGGACCGCCGCGCGCCCCGTACCCAGCGCAGCCGGAACGCGCCGAGGTACTGAGCCGGTGACCGAGCACCACCTCTCGACGTACGGCGGACCTGACGAGATCAGGGCCTCGACGGTCCTGCCTGCCCGGCGCACCTCGGTCGAGCTGCACACCGGTGACGGCCTGCGCCTCGTCGGCGAGCTGGCAGTCCCGGCCGACCGCAACCCGGTGGCGACGCTGGTCACGCTCCACCCGCTGCCGACGCAGGGCGGGTTCATGGACAGCCACGTGATCCGCAAGGCGTCCTACCGGCTGCCGGCCCTGGCCGGCGTCGCCGTGCTGCGGTTCAACACCCGCGGGACCTCGTCACCGGCCGGGACGAGCGAGGGCGCGTTCGACGATGCGGTGGGGGAGAAGTACGACGTCGCGGCGGCGATCGAGTACGCCGAGTTCCACGAGTCCCCGGCGCTGCCGAACCGCTGGCTGCTCGGCTGGTCGTTCGGCACCGACCTGGCGCTCATGCACGGCCTGGACCTGTCCATCACGGGGGCGATCCTGCTGTCGCCGCCGCTGCGCTACTCGCGCGAGGAGCACCTGGACGCGTGGGCCGCGTCCGGCAAGCCGGTGGTTGCGCTGGTGCCCGAGCTCGATGACTACCTGCGGCCACCCGAGGCGCGCGAGCGCTTCGCCCGCATCCCGCAGGCCGAGGTCATCGGCGTCGACGGCGCCAAGCACCTCTGGGTCGGCGAGCCGTCGGTGCGCCGGGTCCTGGACGAGGTGGTCAAGCGGGTCGCGCCCGAGTCGTACCCGTTGCCGCACGTCGTCCGACCGGGCTAGCGCGGGCGCCGGCCGGCGACCGGTCGTCCCGATATCCCCGCGGGACACCACGCGCGCGGCTAGCGTTGGCTCGGCGTGGTCGGCCGGCCCCACGGAGAGTCGATGAACCTCGAGAAGGTGATCTTCGGCTTCTTCGTCCTGCTCGCGGCCACGTTGAACTTCGGGTTCTTCATCGGGGACCTCGCCGACCCCGAGCTGCACAACGTCAACGAGCTGTACGCGGCGGTCGTGGTCAACCTCATCGCCACCGTCCTGAAGTTCGGCGACCGCACCCAGATCGGCGCGGTGCACCTCGCGACCAGTCTCGTCGCCGACCTCCAGCTCATCTCCGCCGCAATCGCCTGGGCCTACGCATCGCACGTCTCCTCGGAGGGGCTGACCGGTGAGGCGATGGCGAGCGTCGTCTCCCTGTCCGGCGGCGCGCTGTTCGCCAACGTCGTCTCGGTGGTGCTGCTGGTGGTCGAGACCGTGTCGTTCCGTCGTCGCTAGCGGGGGGACGTCGTGGGCAACCCGCTCCTCGCGTACTGGCACCGGATGTTCGACGGCCGCCGGCACGACAGACCGTCGGACGCGCCCCCGCGAACCCCGGTCCCGTCGGTCACCCAGGCGTCCACCACGATCTTCCTGGTGCTGCGCCGCATGCGCATTCCGCTGATCGTGCTGATCGTGATCTTCGCGGTGAGCGTGTTCGGTCTGACCCTGATCCCGGGTCGCGACGAGAACGGGCAGCCGTTCCGGATGGAGTTCTTCGACGCGTTCTACTTCATGAGCTCCACCGCGACGACAATCGGGTTCGGCGAGATCCCGAACAAGTTCACCGACGCTCAGCGGCTGTGGGTCACCGCCACGATCTACCTCACCGTCATCGGTTGGGCGTACGCGATCGGTTCCTTGCTCGCCCTCCTGCAGGACCGCGGATTCCGCGAAGCCATCGCACTGCAGCGCTTCATCCGGAGGGTGGCGCGGTTGCGCGAGCCTTTCCTGCTCGTCGCGGGATACGGGCAGACCGGTGAGCTGCTGGGCCGGTCGCTCGACGCGCTCGGTCGGCGTTTCGTCGTCATCGACCGCACCGACACGCGCATCGACTCCCTCGAGCTCGAGGCCTACCACGCGGACGTGCCGGGGCTCGTCGGTGACGCCCGGAACCCCGCGCTGCTGGGAGTCGCCGGTCTGGCGAACCGGCGCTGCGAGGGCGTGCTGGCCCTCACCGACGACGACGAGACGAACCTGGCGGTCGCGATGGCGGCGTCGCTGCTTCGCCCGGAGCTGCTGGTGATCACCCGGACGGTCTCGCCCGCGATCGCCGAGCGCATGCATGCCTTCGGGGCCCCGACGGTCGTCAACCCGTTCGACCGCTTCGGCGACTACCTGTGCCTGGCGGTGCGCGCGCCGGCGTCGTACCAGCTCATGAGCTGGCTCACCGGAGTCACCCGGGCCGAGCTGCCGCCGCGCCCTCAGCCGCCCCCGCCTGGCCGGTGGGTGGTGTGCGGGTACGGCCGCTTCGGTCGAGCGATCACGGCGCACCTGCGGGACGAGGGCATGGAGGTCACCGTCATCGAGCCGAGTGCGGTCGCAGCGGGGGACGCGGAGGTCGTCGCGGGGGACGGCTTCGAGCCGGGCGTGATGGCCCGCGCCGATGTGGCACACGCCGTCGGGTTCGTGGCCGGGACCGACAGCGACACCACGAATCTGTCGCTCACCGCCGCCGCGCGTCGCGCGAACCCGGGTCTCTTCGTGACCGCCCGGCAGAACGAACCCTCCAGCGCGCCGTTGTTCCAGGCCATGTCCGTCGACTCCGTCCTGGTGCCGACCGAGCTGGTCGCCCGTGAGGCGCTCGCCCGCCTCGCCGATCCGTTGCTGTGGCAGTTCCTGCAGGTGGTGCCGGCGATGGGTGATGCGTGGGCCGCACAGATCATCGATCGGCTGACCTCGCACTGCGGGCATCGCGCGCCGGTGTTCTGGCAGGTGCGACTCGACGCCGACGAGGCACCGACGCTGATGCGGTGGCTCGCGGCGGGCGATGCCCGGCTGGGCGAGGTGCTCAGGAGCCCGGAGGACCGGGAGCGGCGGCTCGACGCGGTGCCGTTGATGGTGCTGCGCGGTGACGAGACCGTCCTGGCACCGGAGGAAGACTTCCAGCTGTCGGTGGATGACGAGCTGCTCCTCGCCGGACGGCCCGCCGCTCGCCGCGCGTTCGAGACGACGCTCTCCGTCGACGCGGCGGGGGAGTACGTCACGACAGGGCGGTACGCACCGTCCAGCTGGGTCTGGCGACGCATCGCGCGTGACACGAAGGTGACGGTCGGACGATGAACGCCATCGCTGCTTGACGCACCGGTCCGACAAGACCCACGCTCGGGACATGCAGGAGTGGGAGTACCTGGTCGTACCCCTCGAAGATGCCGCGGGGCTGAAGAAGAACGCCGCCGATCTGCGACCGGACCACCTCAACGAGCTGGGCTCGCAGGGTTGGGAAGCAGTCGGCCTGTCGCTCAAGAAAGGCGATCTGGTCGCCTGGCCGGTGGTGCTGCTCAAGCGCCCGATCGGCTGACGATCGGCTGTCGCGACCGCGCAGGTCGCGTGGGAGCTGCCGTGGTCGGTGCTGGCGAGGCCGTGCTGCGGCCGGAGACTGCGCTTGCCGTGCGGTGGACGTGGGTCGGTGCCGGGTGCGGCTTCCTGGCGGTGCTCTCCTACGCGCTGATATCGGCTGCCCCGCTGACGTCCGCGCAGGGACTCGTCGCCGCGTGTGTCTTCGGTCCCGCCCTGGTGTGCGCCTCCACCGGCCTCTACAACGTCCTGCGCGTGCACCGGCGCACCGTCTCCCTGGACCTCGGGCTGGTCGCCAACGCCGTTGCCGGGGCCACCGTGACCCTGACCTTGTTGGCCCAGCTCGGCCTCAGACGCTGGTTCGAGGGGGAGTTCGGGACGGGTTCGACGGACAGCTCCGAGCGCGCCCTGCACGCCGCGTACGAGGCCGCGAACGGGATTCAGCTCGGCCTGGACGTTGCCTTCGACCTGTTCCTCGGCCTGGGCACTGTCCTCCTGGCCGCCAACATGTGGCACCACCCCCGGTTCGGACGCCTGCTCACGGTCTCAGGCGGCGCGATCGCGATCGCGCTGGTGGTGGTGAACCTGACCGTGTTTCCCGAACCGCCGGCAGAGGCCGGCTCGATCGATCTCGGGCCGCTCATCGGTGCGTGGTACCTGATCGTCACCGTACGACTGGCGATGTCGACGCGCTGGGTTGCCGCGCATGCGGTCCAGGGGTGAGGCGGCCGGAGAACGCCGACTACGGTGCCGGACATGACCGTCGTCGACCTGCACGTCGAGGAGGCAGGTTCTGGCCTGCCGCTGGTGCTGCTGCACGCGTTCCCGCTCGCATCGGCCATGTGGCTGCCCCAGCGCGCGGGGCTGGCCGGCGCGGCCAGGGTGATCACGCCTGACCAGCGGGGTTTCGGTGGGTCCGCGCTCGGTGACGACGAGCCGTCGCTCGACGTCGTCGCGGACGACGTCGCGGCGCTGCTCGACCGGCTCGCTCTCGATCGGGTGGTCCTCGGCGGCCTGTCCATGGGCGGCTACGCCGCGATGGCGTTCCTGCGCCGGCACCCCGGCCGCGTACGGGCCGTGGTCCTGGCTGACACGAAGGCGAGCGCAGACCCGCAGCCGGCGCGGGAGAAGAGGCAGCGCATCGCGGCCCGTCTCGAGACCGAGTCGACGCCTGCCGCGCTCGTCGAGGAGGTCCTGCCTGCGCTGTGCGGCCCGACCACCGTGCGCGACCGTCCGACGGTCCACGGCCGGGTGCGCGGGCTCGTCGAGGCGGCCGCACCCGTGGCCGCGGCGTGGGCGCAGCGCGCAATGGCCGGCCGGCCGGACTCGATGGACACCTTGCGGTCCGTGGAGGTTCCCGCCCTCGTCGTGCTCGGCGACGAGGACGAGCTGTCGACCCGGGCCGACGCCGACGCGATGGTCGGCGCCCTACCGGACGGCCGCCTTGTCGTGCTCGAGAGATCGGGGCACCTGAGCTCGATGGAGGTGCCGGAGCAGTTCAACGCCGCCGTCTCGGCGTTCCTCGACGAGGTGCGTTAGACGCGGTCCATCCGCGGGATCGCGACCTGGCGGACGACGAGGAGGACGGCTGCCGCCACGGGGATCGCGATGAGCGCCCCCACGATGCCCAGCAGCGCCCCGCCGAGCAGGGCGGCAACGACCGTCACCGGTGCAGGGACGTCCACGGCCCGGCGCATGACACGGGGATAGACGACGTAGTTCTCGAACTGCTGGTAGGCCACGTAGAACACGACGCAGGCGAGGCCGACCGTCACCGACTCCGCGAAGCCGAGCAGCGAGACCACCACCGCGGCGATCGTCGCGCCCACCAGCGGGATCAGGTCGAGCAGGCCGACGAAGACCGCGAGGGCCAATGCGTACGGCAGGCCGATCAGCGACAGGAAGAAGTACGACGTGGCGGCGGCGATGAACGCCACCGTGAAGGCACCGCCGATGAAACCGCCGATCCGCGTCAGGATCTCGTCGCTCAGCAGCCGGACGCGCTCGCGTCGGGACGCGGGCACCAGGCGGTACGCCTGACGCTTCATGCTCGGGAGCGCGGCGAGAAAGTACAGCGTCATGATGAGCACCGAGAGAAAACCGAACGCCGCGCTGAGCACCACCCGGCCCACGCCGACCAGGCCGCCGAACGCCCGCTGGCCGAGGTCGTCGGACGTGACGTAGTCCTGCGCTCGCTCGATCACGCCGTAGTCGTCGTCGAACTGGCGGATGGTGGGGTTCTTGCGCAGGTCCTCGAGGTAGGTCGGCAGCTCCTGGACGAAAGCGTTGCTCTGCTCCACGACCGGTGGCCCGACGGCGAAGCCGAAGCCCACGAACGCGCCGATCACGGCGAGGAACACGATGCCGACCGCCATGCCCCGGCGCATGTTGCGTGCGATGAGCCACTCGACGATGGGGTTGAGCCCGATCGCGAGGAACAGCGAGACGACGATCAGGATGATCACGCCGCGGGCCTGGACCAACGCCTGGGTGAGGAACCAGGCGAGGAAGACCCCGAGCGCGCCGAGGAAGCCCAGCATGAACGGAGAGTCGCGCCGCAGTGGCCGGCCCGGTTGGCCGAACTGCGGGTCGTGCCCCGCGTCCTCCGCCGCCTCGCGGGCCTGCTCAGCCTCGTGCCGCGCGGCGCCCGCCTCGGCCCGCGCGACGGCGGCGTGGTGGGCGGACTCGTCTACCTCGTCGCTCACCTGCGCAGGGTACGGGTCAGCGCTTGGTCTGAGCCGTCTTCTCCGGTGACACGGCCTCCGGCGTCTCGGGCTGCTTCGGGTTCGCCGCCTTCTCGTCGGCGTCGGTGGCAACGTCTGTGGCAACAACGTTCGACGTCGGGGCATCGGCGGGAGCCTCGACGTGCTGCTCCTGTTCGGGCTTGTCCTCGGCGGGCGCGTTCTTGTCCTTGGCCGCGGGCTGGGCCGGCTGCTCGTCGGCCAGCGGGTCGGGCAGCGAAGCGCCGGTGAGGGTGGCGAGCATCTGGCGGACGTTGGTGAGCTGGGAGTTGATGCTGTCGCGGCGCTGCGTCGCGGCGGCCAGCTCGCGCTCGGACTCGCTGCGGATGCGCTCCGC
>DASVBQ010000276.1:0-3248 GCA_036375795.1 Actinomycetes bacterium | reverse complement strand
TCCCGGTCGCCGCCGGCACCGACCACCACGGCCAGCCGGGACCCCGGCGCCACCAGCCCGCGGCAGGTGAGGAGCAGCCGCTCCAGCGCGTCCGGGCTGTGTGCGTAGTCGACCAGGGCGAGCACCTCGTCGCCCTCGGCGCTAACCCGTTCCATCCGGCCCGGGACGCCGGGGCAGGCGGCCACCCCGGCCGCCGCCGCGGACGGGTCCGCCCCGGCCCGGACCAGCGCCACCACGGCCAGCGCCGCGTTGGCCAGGTTGAAGTCGCCGACCAGCGTGGTGCTCGCCGGGATCCGGGAGCCGTCCGGCCCGACCAGGGTGAAGCTGCTCCCCGCCGGCCCTGTCGACGCGTCAGCCACTCGCCAGTCGGCCACGCCGCCGGACGGCGACACGGTCACCACCGGCACGCTGGCCTGCGCGGCCAGCCGTGCGCCGTACGCGTCGTCGACGTCGACCACCGCCTGCCGGGCGTGCGCCGGCGTGAACAGGGACGCCTTCGCGGCGAAGTAGTCCTCGAGGTCGGCGTGGAAGTCGAGGTGGTCCTCGGTGAGGTTGGTGAAGACCGCGACGTCGTAGACCGTGCCGTCGACCCGGCCCAACGCCAGCGCGTGGCTGGACACCTCCATCGCGACGGCGGTCACGCCGCGCTCGCGCATCACCGCCAGCAGCGCCTGCAGGTCCGGCGCCTCCGGCGTGGTGCGGACGCTGGTGAGCTCCTCGTCGCCGATCCGGGTGCCGATCGTGCCCATCAGCCCGGTCGTGTGCCCGGCCGTGCGCAGCCCCGCCTCGAGCAGGTGCGCGACCGTGGTCTTGCCGTTGGTTCCCGTCACGCCGATGGTGGTGAGCGCCTCGGCCGGGTTGCCGTAGACCCAGGCGGCCAGGCGCCCGAGGACCTGACGCGGGTGCTCCACGACGTACGTCGGCAGGCCGGCCGCCTGCGCGCGCTCCCGGCCGGCCGGGTCGGTGAGGCAGGCGACCGCGCCGGCCGAGACCGCGGCGTCGGCGAACGCGGCCCCGTGGGCGCGCGAGCCCGGCAGGGCGGCGTAGAGGTCGCCGGGCCGCACCGCCCGCGAGTCGTGGGTGACGCCCGTCACGGCGGTCCCGGACGGGGCGTCCGGGGCGGTCACCCCGAGGTGCTCGGCGACCGCAGCGAGGCTGCGGGGCGGGAGCCCGACCGGCCGAGGGGTCGACGGGCCGGGCGGGTTGAGCACGGCTGCGAGGTTACCGGTCAGCGGGTCGTGAGCCGCAGGCCGGGCGGGCGGGTGCCGGTCGGCGGGATGCGCAGCGTGTCGAGCGCGAAGGACGTCACCTGCCGGAAGACGGGGCCCGCGTTGACGCCACCACCGAGGGCGGACTTCGGCGCCTGCAGCGTGACCGCCACGACGACGCCCGGGTCGTCGACGGGCGCCATCCCGATGAACGACATCGTGTAGCCGCGGTAGCAGCCGCAGGCCGGGTCGAAGCGCTGGGCGGTGCCGGTCTTCCCCCCGACGCGGTAGCCCGGGATGGCCGCGAGCGGGGCGGTGCCGCCGTCGCGGGTCACCGTCTCCATCATCGCCCGCACGGTGCCCGCCGTCTCCGCGCTGACCACCCTGGTCCGCTCCTGGTCGCCGGAACGGGTGACGGTGCCGTCGGCAGCGGTCGTCGACGCGACCAGGCGCGGTGAGAGGCGCACGCCGTCGTTGGCGATGGTGCCGACGGCCGAGGCCATCGTGACCGTGTTGACCGAGTAGCCCTGGCCGAAGGTCATCGTGTACCCGCTGGTCGCCGACCAGTCCTTCGGACGGAGCAGCGAGCCGCTGGACTCGCCCGGCAGCCCCAGGCCACTGGGCGAGCCGATGCCGAACTTCTTCAGGTAGGGGTACAGCCGTTTGAGGTTCCCCAGCCGCTCGGCGGCCTTGATGGTGCCGATGTTGCTCGACTTCGCGATGGTGCCCGCGTAGGTGAGGTGCTGCGTGGCGTGGTCCTCGAAGTCCTTGAACGACTTGCCGGCCCGGGTCAGCCGGTTCGGCACCGTGATCGGGGTCTGCGGCGTGATGACCCCCTCCTCGAGCAGCGCCGCCGCGGTCAGCACCTTGCCGGTGCTGCCCGGCTCGTAGGGCTCGGTCAGCGGGCGGTTGCCCCGGTCGGCCGACGGCGCCGCGCCCGGCCGGTTGGGGTCGAAGGTGGGCGCGGTCGCGACCGCCAGCAGCTCGCCGCTGCGCGGGTCGAGGACGACGACGGTGCCGCTCTGCGAGCGGGTGGACGCGACCGCCTTCCCGATCGCCTTCTGCGCGACGTACTGGATGTCCCGGTCGATGGTCAGGCGCACGTCGCTTCCCGGCACGGCCTCGCGCTCCGAGTCGACCCCGCTCGGCAGCCGGCGGCCGCCGGCACTGAGCTCGTAGGTCGCCGTGCCGTCCCGGCCGGCGAGCACGTCGTCGAGGGCGTACTCCAGCCCGCCGAGGCCCTTGCCCTCCGCGCCGACGAAGCCGATGAGGTTGGCGGCGGTGGGGCCGCCCGGGTAGACGCGCTTGCTGGTCTTCTCCCCGAAGATGCCGGGCAGCCCCTCGATGTCCTCGTCCGGCAGGTCGAGGTCGCGCACCGTCCGCCAGGTCTTTGGGGTGACCTTCTTGGCCACGTAGACGAAGCGGGAGTCGCCGGTGAGCCGCTGCTGAAGCACCGACACGTCCAGGTCGAGGACCGGCGCGAGGACGGCCGCGGTGGCTGCCGGGTCCTCGACGAGCGTCTGGTCGGCGGTGACGTTGACCGCGTCCACGGTGGTCGCGAGCGCGACGCCGTTGCGGTCGGTGATCTGGCCGCGGACCGCCGGCAGCGCGACGGTGCGCAGCCGCCCCTGCTCGGCCTCGGCGGCGTAGGTCGTGGCGTCGAGCCCCTGCAGCTGCACCAGCCTGGCCGCGAAGAGCGAGAGCACCATCGCGAACAGGACGACGGCGGCCCGCAGCCGGCGGGGAGCGTCGGCGAGCCGCAGCATCGCCGGCGGCCGGACCGGCTGGCGTGGCGGGCGCCGCCGCGGCTGCCCCCGGCGCGACGGCGGGTGCGGCCCGCGGACCTGTGGCTGGCGGGCACGGGGCTGCCCGGCACCGGGCGCTCGGTCGCGGGACGGACGGGCCCGAGGCGGGACGGCGCGCGACGGGGCGGGTCGCCGGGTGGTGGTGCGGGTCGGACTCACCGGTCCGCACCCGCGGAGGGCTCGACCTCGGCCCCGGCAGTCGGCGTCGGTGTGGCCGCCTCGGCCGGCTTCACGG
>DASVBQ010000198.1:0-2481 GCA_036375795.1 Actinomycetes bacterium | reverse complement strand
CGAGGTCCGCGAGCTCGAGCGAATCCTCCCGGTCGGCCTCGGCGAGCCGGGAACGCGCATCACCCCAGGCCTGCCGCTGGAAGGCGGCGCGGCCCTGGCCGAGTGCCTCCGCGATCGCCATGCTCCTCGCAACTAGCGAGCAGCGGGCGATGGGGCTACGAGTGCGGCGACACTCCGGTCACGGCTCGGGCACCGGGCCGGTGAGCACGTCGCACTCGGTGTCGAGCGGCGCTCGGGTGGCGGGGACCTCGGCGGGTGGACGTGCCGAGGCGCGGGTGGCGAGCACCGAGCCGAGCAGGATCAGCACGAAGCCCACAGCGGTGGCGACGGTGAAGGCCTCGTCGAGCACGGCGACGCCGAGCAGCAGCGCGACCGCCGGGTTCAGGTAGGTGATCACCGTCGACCGGGTCGGGCCGACCTCGGCGATGAGCTCGAAGAACACCACGAACGCCAGCGCGGTGCACACGACGGCCAGCCCGACGACCGACCAGACGACGTCGGCCGGGGGCCAGGTCGCCGGGGCCTGGGCGAGCCCGATCGGCAGGTACACGGCCGCGGTCAGCAGCAGCGATGCCGTGATGACGCCGAGCCCGGGCAGGTGGGACAGCCACCGAGCCAGGATGATCGGCCCCACGGCGTAGCAGACGGCGACGAGCGCGATCGCGAGCACCGCTCCCATGTCGCCGGACCCCACCTCGAAGCCCACCAGGGCACCGACGCCGGCCAGGCCGACGAGCAGGCCGACGACGCGCCGCAGGTCGGGCCGCTCGTCGCCGCCGGTGAGCCGGGCGCCGCCGAACCAGGCGAGCAGCGCGCCGACCAGCGGCACTCCCGCGATGAGCAGGCCGGTCAGCGAGCTGGACAGCCGCTGCTCGGCGACCCCGAGCAGCAGCCAGGGCACGCAGATCTCGATGGCCGCGAACGCCACCAGCGGTCGCCAGAACGGCAGGAGCGGCCGGAGGTGACCCCTGGCCGCGGCCAGCGGGAGCAGCAGCAGCCCGGCCAGCAGCGTGCGGCCGAGCACCAGCACGGACGGTGAGATCTCCTCGACGGCGACCTTGATCAGCAGGTAGGGCACACCCCAGATGACGCCCATCGCGAGGAACAGCACCCATCCGCGCCGGGTCATCGCCCATCTCCTCCTGCTCATCCGTCTGTCAGGAGTCAGTGTGCCTCATGGCCCTGACAGTTACGGGGGACGGCCCGAGCGGCCGGGCGCTGCGCCGGTTAGGTTTGGCCCGTGGAGGAGATCCGGGCCCGGCGGGTGGTCGACGTGCTGCGCGAGCGAGGCGTGGACGCGCACCTGGAGAAGGCGGGCGTCTACCAGTTCGGGATCCGCATCCCGCTGCCCGGCGGGCGGCAGGCGGTCTGGGACACCGACGGCACGGCCGGGCTCGAGGCGCAGGTCATGCGCGACGGCATGCTCGTCGGCTTCGTCCCCGTCATCGAGGGCTCCGAGGACTTCGACGAGGAGCAGACGGTCGACGCGATCGTCCGCACCGACTACGACCACCCGGTCGCCCGACGGCGGGAGACGGCGCCCCCGCCGGCGGCCCCGCTGCCGAGGCAGGGTGGGGTGTTCCGAAGGTTCCTCGGCGGGTTCCGCCACCACTGACCCGACGGTCAGGACCGGGCCCTGCCCGACTCCGCGAGCAGCGCCTGCGCGGTCACGTAGGTCCCCATCACCCACGCCTCCTGCCGGGGAAGCCGCACCCCGGCGAAGCGCTCCAGCGCGAGCATCGAGTCGGAGGCGAAGAACAGGGCGCCGCCGGCGGCCGCCGCCCGGTCACCGGTGTCCAGCGCGGCGAGGGCCGTCGCGGCGAGCGCGCAGCTGTAGGCCGCGACGGGCAGCCGGTCGGGTCCGGTCCGCCGCCACAGGAAACCGTTCAGCCCGGCCCAGACGACGAGGTAGGGGACCGCTGCGAGCGGGTGCGCCCGCAGCCAGCCGCGGCCGGGCCGGTCGCGCAGCGCAGCAACCCACGCCAGGTGGCTGGCGAAGAAGCTGCCGAGCCCGGCGCGGAACGCCGTCTCGCCGCCGCCGAGCAGCGCGACATCGCCCGCGCCGGCGAGGGCGAGCGACACCTGGGTCCGTCGGTCGCGCCCACGCGCCAGGGTGGGCATGAGCAGGGGCTTGGTGAGCCACCTGGCCCGGTCGCGGCCGGCCGCGGCGAGCGCAACGTCTGCCGTCGCGACGGCCAGGAACGCGGGTGACGGTTGCACGTCAAGCCAGCGCCCTCGACACCGACTCCGTCAGCAAGCGGCCGACGTCACCGAGCACGTGCTGTCCGTCCGTCACGATGCGTCGGCCCGACGACACGACGTCAGTGACGTCCGCGGCGGTGGCCGCGAACACCACCCGCTCCGCGGCCTCGTCGTCCGAACCACCGGCCGTGCGCACCGAGTCCAGCCGGACCGCCACCAGGTCGGCGCGCGCGTCGGGCGCGAGCTGGCCGGCGTCCGGGAAGCCGAGCGAGGCGTGCC
>DASVBQ010000189.1:0-2738 GCA_036375795.1 Actinomycetes bacterium | reverse complement strand
CGCGAAGGACTTGAACCCCTTGAGGGTGAGGCTCTTCAGGTGCACGCGGGAGTTCTCCTCACGCCCGAGGTGCCGGCACCCCTGCCCACAGCGGGGGCGAGGCAGGCACGTCAGGACGTACGTCGGGCGGGGAAGGCCGTGGCCAGCCTACCCGGCGGCGCCCGATGGCCCGGCGCCCGACGGCTCCGGCGTGCCGCGCCAGGCCAGCCTCAGGCGCGGGGGCTCCGGTCAGGGCGCGGCGGCGGGTGAGCCGCCTGTGCTCCACGCCCCGTTTAGGCGAGGGCAGTCGCATGCCCAACGAGGGCATGAGCCGCGGGTCACGTTTCCCGGCGTCCGGCAGCCTCACACGGGGCAAACCCGGACATGCGGACGGGACGCCGCGAGCGACGTCCCGTCGGGAGAAGGTTGTGCCGGTCTGACGCCTGGCGGGCCACCGAAAAAAGGAGCCGGCGGCTCAGGCGAGTGCGGGCTCCTTGGCGACCTCGAGCGAGATCAGGTGCGCGTCGGTGACGCTGGAGGCGAGTGCGTCGTTCTCGGCGCGGAGCCGTACGACCTCGGCCTCCAGCGCGCGTACTCGTTCGTGGAGGCGCCGCATCTCCAGCACCGTCCGGGGGTCCGGAGCACCGACATGACCGATGAGAGCCTTCGCCATGCGTGATCCTCCACCTGTTGAGTCGTCCCGCGGCGTCGCCCCGCGGGAGGTCGAATGTCTGCACCCGACGACGGCGGCGCTCATGTGGACAGGACGACGATGCCGGCACGACGTGGGGTTTCCAGGGTCGCACCCCGGGACCGGAGGGTCAATAGGTCACGGGATGATCACGCACCGTGCTGCGCCGAACGGGTGAGGAAGCCGAGGACAGCCGACCCCAGCAGACCTCCCACCGGGGCGTCACCCGCAGACGCAGACGAGCCGCCCGCCGCGCGCCGGCGCGGCCACCGCTGCGACCGTAGCCCGGGCCGGCTCGTCGGGCCGCCAGATCCGCACCCGGGCCGGTGCCACCGCCGACCGCACCAGCAGCCGGACCGAGCCGTCGAGTGCCTCGACCAGCCCGGCGTCCAGGTCGGCGCCAGCGGTCCCGGAGACGAGCAGCGCGTTGTCGCCGCCGGCAACCAGCCGGGCCAGGGCCACCCCGTCCTCGCGGCCGACCCGTCGGACGGCGACCAGCGCCTCCGAGGTCAGCACGACCGGTGCGTCCACGGCCACGGTCCACCCGACCGGTGGCACCACGTCGCGGACCAGGACGGCGTCCCTGGTCACGGTCACCGCCCGCACCCCGCACGACGGGCCGGGACACGACTCGCCCGACACGAGCACGCGGTCGTCGGCAGCGCCGAGCAGCCTCCCGAAGGTGCCCAGCACCTGCAGGTCGGGGTTCGCGCCGGAGGCGACCCGCCGCTCCGGCCAGGCGAGGGCGAGCTCCACCCCCGACCCTCCGGCCGCCGGCCGGCTCAACAGCAGCACGCGCGTGCCGGTGATCCGGACCAGTGCCACGGGAAGCCAACCCGGTGTCCCCGCGCCGGGGAACGGCTCGGCGTTGGCCACCCGCCCGGTCGCGGCCTCCACCTCGGCGACCGAGCCCCCGCGCCGGACCAGCACCCGGCCGGGGACCGGCGAGGCCGCGACCACGGCATCCCAGCGCCCGATCGGCACCCACTCCGAGCCCGGAGTCAGCCCGACGCGGAAGAGCAGCCCGCCCCGGACGCCGACCACGCTGCCGGGCGGCGTGGCGGTCCGGACCGCCACCAGCCCCGGCGCGGCGAGCCGAGCACCCGGCAACCGGGCCAGCCGGGTTGGCCCGGACGCGGTGAGGCGGACCAGCCGGTCCCCCTCGGCCGCGACCAGACGCGTCCCCGGGGCGGCGGACCGGGTCACCGGCCGCGGCTCGTCCGCCCCGCCGCCGGAGAGCAGCCCGCTGCGGGACAGCAGCAGCGCCGCGGCGAGCACCGCGAGCACGAGGGCGACGCGTCGTACGCCCGGTGGGAGCCCGCCCCCGGGGCCTTCCTCCGGCCACTCCGCTCCGTGCTCGACGACGTCCCGCGGGTCAGGCTGGTCCGACTGGTCAGGCATGCCGGCGCCCGGTCAGGGGTGGGCCGAGCGGGGCCGGGGCTGGCACCGCGGGCAGCGGAAGGACGAGCGGTTCATGAACGGCTCGCGCACGATCAGCGCACCGCACCGGCGGCATGGACGCCCGGCGCGGCCGTAGACGGCGAGCTCCCGGTCGAAGTACCCACTCTCGCCGTTGACGTTGACGTAGAGCGTGTCGAAGGACGTGCCGCCCTGGCCGAGCGCCTCGAGCATGACGGCCCGGGCCGCCTCGAGGACGGTCGCGCTGCGCGGCCGGGTCATGGTCTCGGTCGGGCGGGCCCAGTGCAGGCGGGCCCGCCACAGGGCCTCGTCCGCGTAGATGTTCCCGATGCCACTCACCAGGGTCTGGTCCAGCAGCGCTCGCTTCAGGCCGGTGTGGCGGCGCCGGAGGGCCGCCGCGAACACGGCGTCGTCGAAGCCCTTGTCGAGCGGGTCGCGAGCGATGTGGGCGATGGGCAGGGGCAGCCCGGACGGGTCGGTCTCGACCAGCGACAGCCCGCCGAAGGTGCGCTGGTCGACGAAACGCAGCTCGTGACCGCCGTCGGTGAACCGGGCGCGGACCCGCAGGTGCACCTCGTCGGGAGCCTCCGGTGGACGTACGAGCAGCTGGCCGCTCATGCCGAGATGGGCGAGCACCGCCTCGCCGGCC
>DASVBQ010000178.1:0-16436 GCA_036375795.1 Actinomycetes bacterium | reverse complement strand
CGGCGGCGACGAGGATCTCGTCCGCATGCACGTCCTCGTGGCCGTGCACCCGCATGGTCACCGGACCGTCCGGACCGTCACGACGTACCTCGTCGACCGACACTCCGACGAGGACGGTCACGCCCTCCGCAGCCAGGGCTTGGGCAACCTCCTCGCCGGCGAACGGTTCCTCCCGGGCGAGCAACCGCGGCGCGACCTCGACGACCGTGACCTCGTCGCTGCCCAGCCGCCGGAAGGCCTGCGCCATCTCGACCCCGACGGCCCCGCCGCCGAGCACGAGCAGTCGACGCGGGATGTTCTTGACCGCGGTGGCGTCGCGGTTGTCCCACGCCCCGACGTCCGCCAGGCCCGGCACGGGTGGCAACGCCGAGGTGGTGCCGGTGGCGAGGACGACCGCGCGCCGCGCCGCGAGATGCCGCACGACGTCGCCGGCCGACCTCACCGCGACCCGGTGCGGACCGTCGAGCCGGCCCGCACCGCGCACCAGCTCGATGTGGCGCTCCTCCAGCCAGGGCAGCTGGCCAGAGTCGTCCCAGCTGCTCGTCATGTAGTCGCGCTGCGCAAGTGCAGCGGCGACGTCCAACCTCCCCGTCACCGCCTCGGCCGCGCCGGGAACCCGCCGAACGGCGGCGAGGACGTCACCGGGCCGGATGAGCGTCTTGCTCGGCACGCAGCCCCAGTAGGAGCACTCGCCACCGACCAGCTCGCGCTCGACCAGCGCGACGGTGAGGCCACCGTCCGCGCACCGACCGGCGAGCGTCTCTCCGGCTGGTCCGGCCCCCACCACCACGACGTCGAACTCGTCCATCGACAGCAGTCCCTTCCTGTCGGTCGGTCGTTACGGGTCGGTCAGAAACCGGCGGCCGGCCACGGCTTGCCGGCGTAGCGCTGGATCACGGGTCCGGGCACCGCGGGTGCCCGGCCGAACAAGCCCGGCCCGACATCGAGCACTTCCGCACGGGCGATGCGGGCGAACGGGTCGTCGCGCAGCGCCTCGCGCCGGTTGCGGCGCACGGTCACGGCGCCAGCGAAGTGCGAGGAGTCACGCACGAAGGTGCTCACCGCGTCCGGCGGCGGTCCCGC
This sequence comes from Actinomycetes bacterium, assembly GCA_036375795.1. Lineage (GTDB taxonomy): Bacteria > Actinomycetota > Actinomycetes > JACCUZ01 > JACCUZ01 > DASVBQ01. The sequence continues at coordinate 15,353 of DASVBQ010000178.1, read as the reverse complement.
CAGGACGTCGCGCATCGCACCGGACACGGCGGGGTCGTCGAACAGCGGTGCCCGGTCCCGCGGCACCAGGACCAGCGACACGCTCGCCGCCTCGCCCGACGGGTCGACGACGGTGGCGTCCGCCCTCACCGCGCCGGCCGTCGGCTTTCGGCCCGCGGGCCAGACGGCGAGGAAACCGGCCGCCGCGCCGTCGCGCGTGCGCAGCTCCGCCGCGGCCCAGGCCTCGACCGGTCGCTCCTCGACCCGGGCCAGCCAGCACCATGCCACCGGGGGCGTCACCGGGGGAGTCACCGGGGAACCTCCCAGTCCGGGCGCAGCGACCGGGTCACTGCGCGCAGGTCCCGGCGGAGGTCCTCGAGCGTGGGCCGACCCCAGAACCAGTAGCCGTTGTACGACGAGTGGATCGTCAGGTCCGGACGGAGGACGAACGTGGTCGGCACGTAGGGGCGGTAGAGCGTGTCGGTGGTCTCGCGCAGGCCCAGAGCGTCGACGTACGTCCGTCCGCTGTCGGAAAGGAACGTCCACCGCGCACCCAGCCCGGCCCGGAAGGCCGACAGCGCGACCGGCTCGTCGATGCTGACCGACACCATCCGGGTGTACGCGACCTCCATCTCGTCCTGCAGGCGCACCAGCCCGCGGAAGAACGCCTGCTCCTTGGGGCACCACCAGCCGCGGAAGAAGTTGAGCACCAGCGGGTCGCCCTCGGCCAGCTCGCCGAGCCGGCGCCGGACGGCGTTGTGGTCCGCCAGCTCGAGGTCGGGGAACCGTTCACCCGGACTCAGGTCGACGACGGCGGGCTGGGTCGCGGTCATCGGACCGTCGCCGCCGCGACGGGGACCGCGAAGGCCCGGCACCAGACCAGCACGGTCACCGGAGTGCGTACGTCCGTGCCGGCAGGGACGTCGTAGTTCTGGCTGCCCTTGTTGCCGCGCAGCCGGTCGAGGTGCACGCCACCGCCGGGGTCCTCCCGGTCGGGCCCCTCGACCAGGTGGACCTGGTAGTCAGGTCCCGGCTCGATGTCGATGCCCTGCAGCCGGACGACGTACGACCCGTCGGCCACCCGCAGGAGCAGCGCCGTCCCGGACGCTCGGTGGTCGATCCCCTCGAGCGCTCCGTTGCCGACTCGGGCCGCTTCGGTCGAGGCGCCGACGGTGTCGGGGAAGGCCTCCGTGACCGTCACCTCGCGGAACGCCGGCAGCACGGTGAGGACGAAGGCGGCCAGTACCGGGACGAGCTGCGCCCCGGCCGTCAGCCACGGCCCACGGCCGAGCCGGGGCAGCAGCCACCCCATGCCCAGCACGAGGCCGGCCACCACGAGCGAGAACCCCAGTGCGCGCGGACTGCCGAGCATCGACCGGGCCACGCCCGGCTTCCAGGCGAAGAAGGCGGCACCACCGATCCCGGCCAGGACCGGGACGACCAAGGCGGATGGACGCAGCGGGAGGGACCGGACCGGGCCGGCATCGCGGCGGAGCAGCATCCGCTGCAGTCACAGCGCCGGGGGCGGCGTTACGTAACGCGCATGGGGAACCGGTGACTGACGCTGTGACCCGCCGACCGATCGGAGTGCCACGCATGTCCACCACCCCCATCGCCGACCACGCCCTGCTCTCGGACCGGCACTGCTCCGCGCTCGTGACGAGCTCGGGGTCGGTCGACTGGCTGTCCTTCCCCCGGTTCGACAGTCCGTCGGTCCTCGGCCGGCTGCTGGGCGCTGACGCCGGTCACTGGCAGGTCCGACCGGTCGGCGAGTGGACGAGCAGCCGTCGGTACCTCGACCGGACCCTGGTGCTCGAGACGACCTTCACGACGCCGTCGGGCTCCCTCGTGCTCACCGATGCGCTCGCCCTCGGTCCGGACAACGGCGGCCACCGGCTCGGAACGGACGTGCCGCACCTGCTGGTCCGCCGGATGCAGTGCACGTCGGGAGACGTGGAAGTCGAGGTCGACTACCGGCCCCGACCGGAGTACGGGCTTGTCGTGCCGCTCCTGTCACCGGTGGACGGCGGCGTCACCGCCCGCGGGGGCGCGGAGTGGCTCGTGCTCACGACCCCGGTGGCGCTGCCGGTCGACGGTGGACGCGCCCGCGGCCGCACGACGCTGCGTGCGGGCGACGTCGTCCACCTGGCGCTGCACCGCTCCACGCTTGACGAGCAGCCGGCGCACGTCTGGTCGCAGACCGACCTGGCAGCCGCACTCGACGCCACGGTCGAGGCCTGGCGCTCGTGGTCGGCGCTGCACCAGTCGTACGACGGGCCGTGGGCCGACCTGGTCCATCACAGTGGCCGGGTGCTTCAGGGCCTCTCGTACCAGCCCAGCGGCGCCATCGTCGCTGCGGCCACGACGTCGCTGCCGGAGGGCGTCGGCGGCGAACGCAACTGGGACTACCGCTACTCCTGGGTGCGCGACTCCAGCTTCACCATGGAGGCGCTCTGGGTCGCGGCCTGCCCCGACGAGGCGGACGACTTCTTCGCGTTCATGACCACCGCGGCGGCCTCCTCGATCGGGCCGGACACGGGGCTGCAGATCATGTTCGGCATCGGCGGTGAGCACGACCTCACCGAGCGCTCGCTGCCGCACCTCGAGGGCTGGCGTGACAGCAGCCCGGTCCGCGTCGGGAACGGCGCGTGGTCCCAGCGGCAGATCGATGTCTACGGCGAGATCCTCGGCGCCGCCCACCGGCTGGCCGACCAGCTCGAGGCCATCGACGACGACACCAAGCGCTTCCTCGCCGCGTGCGCCGACACCGCCGCCGCGCACTGGGTGGAGAAGGACCAGGGCATCTGGGAGGTGCGCGGGGAGCCGCAGCACTTTCTCTACTCCAAGGTCATGTGCTGGGTCGCGCTGGACCGGGCCATCGCGCTGGCCGACCGGATCGGCGCGAGCGCCAAGGTCGACGGCTGGAAGCACGCCCGGGAGGAGATCTTCGAGACGGTGGTGCGTGACGGGTGGAACGAGCAGGCCGGTGCTTTCACGCAGTACGTCGGGTCCGAGAGCCTTGACGCATCCAACCTGATGATGCCGATCGTCGGATTCCTCCCGGCCGACGACCCCCGCATGCTGGCCACCATCGACGCGATCGAGGAGCGGCTCACCGACGACCGCGGGCTGGTCTACCGGTACCGCACCGAGGAGGGCGTCGACGGCCTGGCCGGCGAGGAGGGGACGTTCCTGCTCTGCACGTTCTGGCTGGCCCAGGCCCTTGCCATGTCGGGCCGCGTGGACCGAGCCACAAGCGTGTTCGAGCGCGCGATCGCCTTCGCCAACGACGTCGGACTGCTCGCGGAGGAGGTCGATGCCGACACCGGAGAGCTCCTCGGCAACTTCCCGCAGGCGTTCAGCCACATCGGCCTCGTCAACGCCGCCTGGGCGATCTCCGAGGCCCGCGAACGCGCGGCGAGCGGTCCGTGAGCCTCGCCCTGGTCCTCGGAGATCGTCCACGGGAGCCGTGGGCGGGTCTACAGTCGGCGAGGTCGAGCCTGATCCGGGGGTCGAGCGTTATCCGGGGTGTGCTGCCGATGCCGAGAAGCTCACAGTCGTCCGTCGACGCCCCGGTGCCGACTCCCCGGGTGTCGTTCGACGACGACCTGGTGCTCCGGCTGCGCGACGGTGACGAGACCGCGTTCGCCGAGGTCGTCGACGCCTGGTCACCGATGATGCTCCGGGTCGCCCGCCTGCACGTCTCCACCGACGCCTCAGCCGAGGAGATCGTCCAGGAGACGTGGCTGGCGGTGGTGCGCGGCATCGGCGCTTTCGAGGGCCGGTCCTCCCTTCGGACCTGGGTGTTCCGGATCCTGACCAACCTGGCGAAGACACGCGGCGTGCGGGAGGCCCGCACCGTCCCGATGTCCTCGCTCGGACCGGCCGAGAACGACGATGTCCCGACGGTCGACCCCGACCGCTTCCGGTCGGCGGACGACGAGTGGGCCGGGCACTGGCGGGCCGACGCGGCTCCTTCCCGATGGCCGTCACCGGAGCGCTCCGTGCTGTCCGCCGAGATCCGCGACGAGGTGAGCGGCGCGCTCGCCAAGCTGCCCGAACGGCAGCGCCTGGTGGTGACCCTTCGCGACGTGCACGGCATGGGCGCCGCCGAGGTGTGCACCGTGCTGCACCTGAGTGCTGCGAACCAGCGGGTCCTCCTGCACCGCGGTCGCGCGCAGGTCAGGGCTGCGCTGGAGGACTACTACCGGGGCGCGGAGAACGGGGAGCGGTCGTGACCGATCGGGAGAAGCCGGGCCTGGCCGTCGACTGCGACGAGGTCGTGGAGCTGGTCACCGACTACCTCGAGGGTGCGCTGCCGGCCGAGCTCGCGGCGGAGGTCGACGCCCATCTCGCGCTGTGTGAGGGCTGCGCCGTCTACCTCGACCAGATGCGCCGGACGATCAACGAGCTCGGCAGAGTGCCCGTCGAGTCGATCAGCGACACCGCGAAGGCGGAGCTGATCGCCGCCTTCCGGTCCTACTCCGCCTCTGCGCCCCCGTCCGGGGAAGGTGCCGGGTAGGCGCGGCGGAGCATCGCGTCCCACGCGGTGGTCGGCAGCACCTGGTGGCCCCACACCAGCGCCCGGCTGACACCGCCGACGAGGTAGCGCGCGCGGGGCCGGCCGCTGGCCACCGCCGAGACGATGACCCGGGCGACGTCGTCAGCCGTGCACGTCCCCCGCGCCTGCGGGTGCGCGTACGACGCCGCGTTGCGCGCGGCGACCTCCCGGCGGAAGCGTGCATACGGGCCGTCGAGGTCGTCCGGCACGGCCGTGGCGGACTCCGCGAACGAGGTGTGCACCGGGCCGGGCTCCACCAGCGAGACCCCGATGCCGAACCCGCGGACCTCGAACCGCAACGCGTCAGTCAACGCCTCCACGGCGTACTTGCTGGCGTGGTACGCCCCGCCACCGGGCAGGGTCATGCGACCGCCCATCGAGGACACGTTCACGACCCGCCCCCTCCGACGGGTCCGCATGCCGGGCAGCACCAGCTGCGTGAGGCGGAGCAGGCCGAAGACGTTGGTCTCGAACTGCCGACGCACCGCGTCGAGGGGCACCTCCTCGACCGGGCCGTACTCGGCGTAGCCGGCGTTGTTCACCAGGACGCCGACCGCGTCCGACTCGTCCTCGACGCGAGCCACGGCCGCGAGCATCGACTGCTCGTCGGTGACGTCGAGCGTCAGGACCCGCGCGCCGGCGTGCGCCAGGTCGTCGAGCGCGCCGACATCGCGGGCGGTGGCGTACGTCGGGCGGCCGGTGGCCAGCAGGCGCAGGGCTGCGGCCCGGCCGATACCACTGGAGCAACCGGTGACGAGGGCGGGCTCGGACAAGGGCACGGAGGGGGTCCTCACGCGACAGCCCTTCCCTCGTACATGTGTCCGAGCACCTTGGGTGCCCTCCGCTCGTAGTACGTCTCGAGCGTTGTCACCGTGAAGCCGGCCCGCGCGAGCAAGCCGGGGACGTCACGGTTCAGGTTGCACCCCCCGGCGAGCTGGTGCCAGAGCGGGGTCGCACGGTCCTGCCAGCGGGCCACCGGCTCGTCCGGCGACGCACCGTGCTCGACGAAGTGCAGGGTCCGTCCTGGCTTGAGCACTCGGCGGACCTCCCGCAGCGCAGCCACCGGGTCGGGCAACGTGCACATCGTCCACGTCGACAGCGCCGCGTCGAACCGCTGGTCCGGGAAGGGCAGGGCTCCCGCGTCGTCCGCGGCGAACACGACCGGAACCGGGGCATCCGCCCGTCGACGAGTTGACAGCGCGCGGGCTACACGCGACGGCTCGACGGCCCAGAGGGTGGCCACGTCATCGGGGAGGAACGGCAGGTTGAGGCCGCTGCCGAAGCCGATCTCGATCACCTCGCCGCGCAGGCCCGCGCAGACCCGGGCCCGGATCTCACGCGTGCCGCCGAGGTCCAGCAGCCGGTTCCGGACCCGGGGGAGAACCTGCTCGCGATAGAAGGCCATGGAGGCCAGCATGCCGTGCGCCGTGGATAGGCTGCGGCGGTGACCGAGCGCCGCCAGACCCTGCTCGGTCCGCTGACCCACCAGCTGCTGACGGTCGGCGTCGACATCGGCGGTACCAAGGTGGCCGCCGGTGTCGTGGACTACCAGGGCACCGTGCTCGAGGAGATCCGGCGGGACACCCCGCACCGGAGCCAGTCGCCCGAGGTGGTCGAGGACACCATCGTCGGCGCGGTGCAGGACCTCGCGAGCCGGCACGAGGTCCATGCCGTGGGCATCGGGGCGGCCGGGTTCATCGACGCCACCCGGTCCCACGTGCTCTTCTCGCCGCACCTGTCGTGGCGCAACGAGCCGCTGCGCGAGGCGATCAGCAGCCGACTGCGACTGCCCGTCGTCGTCGAGAACGACGCCAACGCCGCGTTGTGGGCCGAGTGGCGCTTCGGGGCCGCCCGCGGCCAGACACACGTCGTCTGCGTCAACCTCGGCACCGGCATCGGCGGGGCCATCCTCGTCAACGGTGTGGTGCAGCGCGGCCGGTTCGGCGTCGCGGGGGAGTTCGGTCACATGCAGGTCGTCCCGCAGGGTCGCCGCTGCGAGTGCGGCAACCGGGGCTGCTGGGAGCAGTACGCGTCCGGCAATGCGCTGGTCCGCGAGGCGCGCGAGCTGGCGGCCGCGAGCTCGCCCGTGGCGCACCGGATCCTGGAGCTGGCCGACGGCGAGGTCGCCGCCATCACCGGCCCGCTCGTCACCGCGGCCGCGCAGGACGGCGACCCCGCGGCCCGTGAGCTCATCGAGGACGTCGCGCAGTGGCTCGGCGTCGGCATCGCGAACCTCGCTGCCGCCCTCGACCCCGGGATGTTCGTGATCGGCGGTGGGCTGTCCGAGTCCGGCGAGCTGCTGCTGGCTCCCGCCCGTGAGGCGTTCCAGCGCTCGCTGACCGGCCGCCGGTTCCGGCCGGAGGCGGTCATCGCGCCGGCGCGGCTCGGCAACACCGCCGGCCTGGTGGGTGCGGCGGACCTGGCCCGACCGTTCGCCCGTCGCTTCCGGCGGGCCCGGGCGCGGGCGGCCGACCGGCGGCGACGATGGCAGCACCCCCCGGGTACGTCGTGACACAGCCGATCCGCATGTCGAACGTCGACGCGGCCTGGCTCGGTATGGACTCTCCCGACAACCTGATGATGGTCACCGCCGTCCTGCACCTGGACGAGCCGGTGGACCGAGATCGGCTGAACTCGGTTCTCGAGCACCGCCTGCTGGCCCGCTACCCGAAGTTCTCGATGCGCCCGCTCCCGTCGCGCAACCCGTTCGAGCAACCGGTCTGGACCACCGACCCGGCCTTCGACCTCCGGCGCCACGTCGTCGACGCCGGGACCTGTGCGGACGACGCCGCTCTCGCCGGCCTGGTCAGCGACCTGCTGAGCCGTCCGCTCGACATGCGCCACTCGCCGTGGCAGTTCCACCTGGTGGAGATCCCGGCGCAGGGCGACGGCAGCTGGCCAACGTCGGCCGTCGTCGCCCGGCTGCACCACTGCATCGCCGACGGCATTGCGCTCGCCAGCGTCCTGCTCTCGCTGACCGACGACCACCCGGACATCGCTCCCGGGGCCCCCCAAGTGGCCGGGCAGGACGACAGGGACCCGCGCCGGCCAGGCCTGCGGCGCCGGGTGACCGAGGGGGCTCGCGACGTCGAGACGGTCACGGGGGTGCGCCTGCTCGTCCCGCGGACGACGCGGCAGGCCCTCGCGGGCGTCCGGTTCGGCTGGCGGGTCGCGAGCACCGGCCTGCAGCTGCTCTTCGCCAACCGTGATCCGCGGACCCGTCTGCGTGGCCGGCTTGGCACCCGGAAGGTCGCGGCCTGGACACGACCGCAGGACCTGGGGCTCGTCAAGCGGGTGGCGGCGGCGCTGGACGCCACGGTCAACGACGTCCTGCTCGCCGTGACCGCGGGTGCGCTGCGCCGGCACCTGCTCTCCCACGGCGACCGGGCCCACGACCTGCGCGTGTTCGTCCCGGTCGACCTTCGCCCACGCGACGAGCCGGTGCCGCTCACCCTCGGGAACCGGTTCGGCATCGTCTTCGTGACCCTTCCCGTGGCCGAGCCCGACCCCGCCGAGCGGGTCCGCGCGGTGCACCAGCGGATGGGCGCGCTCAAGGCCCGCGACCAGGCAGCCTCGACGTTCGCCATCCTGGCCGTCGTCGGTGCGCTGCCGTCCTGGGCGCACCGGCTCGCGGTCATGGTGCTCGGTGCCAAGTCCACCGCGATCGTCACCAACGTGCCCGGCCCGCGCGAGCCGGTCTTCCTCGCCGGTTCACGGCTGACCCGCCTCGTCTTCTGGGTGCCCCAGGCGGGGTCGGTCGGTCTCGGCGTGAGCGTGCTCAGCTATGCGGGTGACGTGTGGGTCGGCGTCGCGGCAGACCACGGCCTGGTGCCTGACCCGACCCGGCTGACCCGCGCCGTCGAGGACGAGCTCGCCGACCTCGTACGCCGCGCCCTTCCCCTCGACGGGGAGGTCGAGCTGCGCGAGGCAGCGTTCGACTCCCAGATCGCGCGCTCGCTGATCGACGAGGTGCAGCAGGAGTACGTCCGCAGGTACGGCGGCCGGGACGAGACGTCGGTGGATCCCGCCGAGTTCGCCGCTCCGGACGGCACCTTTCTCGTGGCCACCCTCGCCGGCACTGCCATCGGCTGCGCCGGGATGCGGCGGCACCGGGACGGCGTGGTCGAGGTCAAGCGGATGTTCGTGCGCATCGAGCACCGACGCCGCGGGCACGCCCGCCGGATGTTGGCGGCGCTCGAGGCCTGGGCCCGGGCCAGGGGCTACCGCCGTGTCGTGCTCGAGACCGGGCTGGTCCAGCCTGAAGCGATCGCCCTGTACCGCAGCGCGGGCTACGCGCCGACCGACGGGTTCGGGCACTACAAGGACTCGCCGCTGTCCCGGTCCTTCGCGCGCGACCTGTGAGCACCACCAAGGGCAACGACACCCCGCCGGAGTAACCCTGCCAGGGTTCACCAGGCGCGGTGACATGACCTTCGGCCCTAGCCGGAGCCCGTCAGCAGCGCGGTAGTGGACGGGTCCGGACCTCGGCTCGCGGACGGAGTCACCGCCATGAGCACCTCTGCGTCGCCCCGCCCACCACGTGTCGTCATCGTCGGAGCAGGCATGGCCGGGCTCGCCGCGGCCCGCGCTCTGCGGCACGCACCGGTGACCGTTCTCCTGGTGGACGCGCACAACTACACGACCTTCCCGCCGCTGCTGTTCCAGGTCGCCACGTGCTTCATCTCCCCGGAGGAGGTCGCCAGGCCGGTCCGAGCCCTGTTACCGAGGAACCGGCGCGCGGAGTTCCTCGTCGGTCGGGTCGTCGAGGTCGACTGGGCCGGCAAGGAGGTGCTGCTCGAGGGCGGCGGTCGTCTCGGCTTCGACTTCCTCGTGCTCGCAACGGGCGTCGTTCCGGCCTATGCGGGCGTGGCCGGGGCGGCCGCGCAGGCAGTACCGCTGAAGACTGTCAACGACGCCGTTCGGCTGCGCAACGGTGTGTTGGGCTCGTTCGAGCGAGCCGCCGCACGACCGGACCGAGCCGTGCCCGGTGACACGCGGATCGCCGTGGTCGGTGGGGGGCCGACCGGGGTCGAGCTCTCCGGCTACGTCGCCAACTTCCTGTTCCGCTACCAGTTCGCCGCCGACTACCCGCAGCTCGACCCGGCCTCGATGCGCGTGACGCTGCTCGAGCGGGGCGACCGGTTGCTACCCGGGTTCCACCGGAAGCTGAGCGAGTACGCGGTCGAGGCGCTGCGGTTGCGCGGCGTGGAGGTCCGTCTTCGTGCGGAGGTCGTGCAGGTCGACAAGGACGGCGTCGTGCTCAGTGGCGGTGAGCGGATCCCGGCCTCCACCGTGGTCTGGGCCGGAGGGGTCGAGGCGCCCGGATGGATCACCGGGCTCGGGCTCTCCGTGAGGGACGGCCGCGTCCTGGTCGACCCCGATCTACGTGTTCCCGGCCGGTCCGACACGTTCGCCGTCGGAGACCTCGCGGCCGTGTCCGGAGCCGGCGGCCGGCTCTACCCGCAGCTGGCACAGGTAGCCATCCAGTCTGGCCGTCACGCCGCTCAACAGATCCGGCGCCTGTCCGTCGGCGAACCCACGACAGCGTTTCGCTACCTCGACAAGGGGCTGATGGCGGTCGTGGGCCGCAACGCGGCGGTCGTCCAGACCGGCCCGCTGCAGCTGACCGGGCGGCTGGCCTGGATCGCGTGGGGGTTCCTGCATCTCGGCTACCTGCCGGGCGTGATCAACCGGATGAGCACCGGCCTGAAGTACCTGTGGTGGCACGTCTCGCACGAGTCCGCGTATCGCGCACTGATCGAGCCCGACGCCTCGGTCCCGTCTGACGACCGGTTGAGTCAGCCCAGACGGTCGTCGACGTAGCACCAGCGCCACGCCTCGCCCTGCTCGAAGCTGCGGATCACCGGGTGATGCGCCTCCTCGTGGTGCTTGGTCGCGTGCCGCTGGGGCGACGAGTCGCAGCAGCCGACGTGTCCGCACTCGAGGCAGAGCCGCAGGTGCACCCAGCGGGTCCCGTCGCGCAGGCACTCCTCGCACCCCTCGGGGGTCTTCGGCCGCACCGCGTGCGGCGCAGCCTGCAGGTGCTCGCAGGCCTCGACCCTGTCCTGTCTCGCCACCAGCTCACGCTCCACGTGGTCGCTCTTGTCCTCGAGCCGGTCCAGCAGGGACTCCTCGGCGTCCAGGAGGGCCAGGACGTCGCGGAGGATCTCGTCGTCGACCTTCCCTGTGTTCCTCGCGTCCAGGACCACGCGTCGCTCGGCATCCAGCATCTCCTGCCGGAGCCGTCGGTAGGTCTCGCTCGGTGTCTCGGCATCGCTCGCCGCGCCCAGCCGCTCCCACGCCGTGTCGGCGCGCGATCGCGCCCGCTCCTCGAGGCGGTCGATCACCGCCGGGTCGATGTCCTCGCTGCGCAGCTCCTCCAGCCGGGCCAGCCCGGCGCGGGTGGCGCGGGAGAGCAGCGCGGCCTCCTCGAGCGCGTCCTCGGCCGGGTCCGGGCCGGGCAGCCCCAGCCGCCGGACCAGCCAGGGCAGCGTGGTGCCGTGGACGAGCAGTGTGCCGCCCACGACGGCGAAGGCGGCGAGTACCAGGACATCCCGGTGCGGGGTCTCCTCGGGGAGCACGAACGCGGCGGCCAGCGTGACGACTCCCCGCATGCCGGCCCAGGACACCAGGGCCGCGTAGCTCCACTCCCAGGCGCGTGCGCGCGCCCGCCGCGGGCCGAACCGGTACGCGGCGGTCGCGCCGTAGACCCACACGACCCGGGCCACGATCGTTGCCGCGAGCACGACCACGCAGATGACCAGCAGCTCTGACGTGGAGAAGTCGTCGTCGCGCGCGTTGCGGACGATGTCGGCCACCTGGAGGCCGATCAGCAGGAAGACCGCGTTCTCCAGGACGAACTGCACCGTGCGCCAGTTGGTCTGCTCCGACAGCCGCGAGGCTGCCGACTGCAGCAGCGGCGACTTGTGGCCGAGCAGCAGGCCGGTCACCACGACGGCCAGGACGCCGCTGGCGTGGATCGCCTCCGCCGGCAGGTAGGCCAGGAAGGGCGCGACGAAGGACAGCGTGGTGTCCAGCACCGGGTCCTGGACCCGCTTGCGAGCCGCACCCAGCAGGACGGCCATCACCAGCCCCACGGCGATCCCGCCGCCGGCAGCGAGGGCGAAGTCGGCGGCAACCGTCCAGACCGTGACCGCCGCGGTGGCCGAGACGGCGGCCGCCGCCGTACGCAGCGCGACCAGCGCCGTGGCGTCGTTGACCAGGCTCTCGCCCTCGAGGATCGCGACGATGCGGCGCGGCATGCCCACCCGGCGGGCGATCGTGGTGGCCGCGACCGCGTCCGGGGGAGCGACCACAGCGCCCAGGGCGAGACCGGCCGCCAGCGGCACCCCCGGCACCACCCACCACACGGCCAGCCCCACGACGACCGCGGTGAAGACGACCGCCCCGACGGCCAGGATCCCGATCGCCTGCCTGTTGGCGCGGATGTCGAAGAGCGAGGTCCGCAGCGCCGCGGCGTACAGCAGCGGCGGCAGCAGGCCCAGCAGGACCACCTCCGGCTCGAGGCGGTAGTCAGGGATGCCGGGCACGAAGGACGCGAGCAGGCCGGTCACCACCAGCACCAGGGGTGCGTTGAGCCCCAACCGGCGGGCCGCCGCAGCCACGACGGCGACGGCAACGACCAGGGCCAGGAGCTGGGCGGCCTCACTCATGGCTCACCACAGCGCAGACGGCGTCGGGGGCATTCCGGGCTATGCCGACCGGCGGGACGCCGCCTTCTTGGTCGTGGTCTTCTTGGTGGCGGGCTTCTTCTCCGCGGCCTTCTTGGCGGTGGCCTTCTTGGCCGGTGACTTGGTGGCGGAAGCCTTCGAGGCGCTCGTCTTCTTGGCCGCAGACTTCTTCGCTGCGGCCTTCGTGGCCGATGCCTTCTCCGCCTCAGCCGGCGGCGCCTCCTCGGTGCTCTCGCCGCGGCGGGCCTTGGCCTCGGCGACGCTGCGGCGCAGCGCCTCCATCAGGTCGACGACCTGGCCGGTGGCGGCCGGGGCCTCCTCCGGGTGCTTCACCTCGCGGCCGGCGACCTTGGCCTCGATCACCTCCTCGAGCGCCTCACGGTAGTGGTCGGCGAACTCGGTCGGGTCGAAGTCGCCGGACAGGGCCGAGATGTAGGACTCGGCCATGGCCAGCTCCTGCGGGCGGACGGACACCTCCTGGTCCTGGAAGTCGAGCTTCGGGGTCCGCACCTCGTCCGGCCACAGCAGGGTCTGCAGGACCAGCACGCCGTCGCGGGGGCGCAGCATGGCCAGCCGCTCGCGCTGGCGAAGCGCGACCTTCACGACCGCGACGCGGTCGGCCTTCTCCAGCGAGTCGCGCAGCAGGACGTACGGCTTGGCGTCGGCGCCCGTCGGGTCGCAGTAGTAGGGCTTGCCCATCGCCACCGCGTCGATCTGGTCGGCGGGGACGAAGCTGAGCACCTCGACCGCACGGGAGCTGGAGATCGGCAGGTTGGCGAAGTCGTCGTCGTCGAGCACGACCATGTCGCCGTCGGGCAGCTCGTACCCCTTGGCGATGTCGCTGTACGGGACCTCTTCGCCGTCGACCGAGCAGACCCGCTTGTAGCGGATCCGGCCGCCGTCCTCGCGGTGGACCTGGCGGAAGGAGACGTCCTTCTCCTCGGTCGCCGAGAACAGCCGAACGGGGATCGAGACGAGGCCGAAGGAGATGGCCCCCTTCCAGACGCTCTGTGGCATGGCGCAATGATCGCCCGTCCGGGGCCTGTCACACCAGGCCAGGGCGGCTTTCCGTCCTGAACGGCGGCTCCGGACGGCGGTTTGTCGACAAAGCGCCCGACACGCCGAGGCGCCTCCCGGGTTGTGTCCAGCCTGCGTGGCACCGTCAGGTCATGACCACTTTCGCCGTCGTCGTCCGCTGGTGCTCCACCTGCCAGGACGAGGTGACCTTCGAGCAGCCGGGCTGCCTCGACGACCACGGTCTCGACTGTCCCGAGTGGGTGTGCGTGCAGTGCGGTGACGCCGTGCTGGTCGGTTTCTCGCTTCCGGAGGCCACCGTCCCGGTGCATCCGACCAGCCACGTAGCCTGACTCCTCGTGAGCCGGCAGGCGGGAGCAGTCTCCGACGACGAGCCCCCGCGCTACGTCCGCATCGGCAACGCCCTCATGGCGATCACCGAGGACGTCATCTACGTCGGGATCGCCGTCATCCTGTCCGTCTCGGCGGGTGCGCTGTTGCTGTCCGCCGCCTCCGGTCTCACCGACCTCGGGGGCGACAGCAACGCGGGGGAGGTCGTCCTCGAGGTGCTCGACACCCTGCTGCTCGTCTTCATCGTGGTCGAGCTGCTCTTCGCGGTGCGGGTCATCCTCGGCAAGCGCGAGGTGGTGGCCGAGCCGTTCCTCGTGGTCGGCATCATCGCCTCGATCAAGGAGATCATCGTGCTGTCGGTCGAGGCAGCCGACTACGTGGGTCAGGACGACAAGTTCATCCACGCGATCATCGAGGTGGGAGTGCTCGGCGTCCTCGTCCTTGTACTGGCGGTGGCGGCGATCATGCTGCGGGCGAAGGAGCGGGAGCCTCAGGAGGGCGACCCGCAGGCCGGGGCCTCGGCCCGCCGCGACGGCGAGGCGCTCAAGATCGGCCAGGGAGACCCGCGGACCTGACCGCGGTCAGCCCACCAGCTCGTCGGTGGCCCGGTCGCGCGACCAGCAGCGCACGATGTCGCGCACCGAGAGGATCCCTGCCACCTCGCCTCCGTCGAGCACGACGAGGTGCCGGAACCCCCCACGCATCATGGCCTCGGCCGCCTGCTCCAGGGTCCAGGACGGCGCGGCGTAGACGAGGTCGCCGGTGAGGTGGTCGCGGACGCGTTCGGTGTCGGGGTCCTGGCCGGCGCCGACGGAGGCGAGCACGTCCCGCTCGGTGATGATGCCGACACCCTCGCCGTCCGGGTCGTGGACCACTGCGGCGCCGACACGTCGGGTGGCCATGGCCCGGCTGGCCGCTCGTAGCGAGTGGTCCGGGCCGACCGTCAGGACCTCGGTGCTCATGCCGTCTCGGACCTGCATCTGACGCGCGCCTCCTCAGGCGGATCGGACCGTCGTACGGACATCCTCCTCGCGCGGGGTGGCGCCCACAAGCACCGGCGGTCGCGTGGTGAGACGCGCTGCCATACTTCCGACGGTGACCGTCGAGGCAGCCGTCCGGCCTGCGCCCACCCTGGCGACCGGCGCCCGGGCGGCACTGCCGGCATGGGTGGACCCGCCGGTGGCGCTCACGATGACCTGGGTCCCGCTGGTCCTGGCGCTCGACCGCGGCGCCGGCCTCTGGTGGCAGCGGTTGCTGGGGCTGGGGACCTGGGTCCTGCTGATCGCCCTGCTGCGCCGCGAGACGCCGCTGGTGCGGGCGCAGGTCGCTGTGGTCGTCGTGTTCGCCACGGCGGTCGAGTACACCTTCTCCCCGCTGCTCGAGGTCTACGTCTACCGCCTCGACAACGTGCCGGCCTTCGTGCCGCCCGGGCACGGCCTGGTCTACCTGTGTGCGCTGGCCATGGGGCGCAGCGACTGGGTGCGGTCCCGGATCGCGGTGTGCGTGGCGCTGACGGTCGCCGCCGGCGGTGCGTACGCCGCGTGGGGGCTCTTCGTGTCCTCACGTCCGGACGTGCTCGGGGCGTTCTGGTTCGCGTGCCTCGTCGGCTTCCTCTGCTGGGGGCGGTCCCGCCCGCTCTACGTCGGCGCGTTCGTCGTCGTGACCTACCTCGAGCTGCTCGGCACCTGGCTGGGCACCTGGGAGTGGCAGCCCCGCGACCCGACCGGCATCGTCGCGATCGGCAACCCGCCCTCCGG
>DASVBQ010000167.1:0-8518 GCA_036375795.1 Actinomycetes bacterium | reverse complement strand
GCCGTCGGACGCATTCTTCGCTGCCGCGCTCGACCGTCTCGGGGTGCCGGCCTCCGTGGCATTGATGGTGGGCGACGACGTCGATGCCGACGTGCTGGCAGCCCAGCGCAACGGGATCACCGGGGTGCTCGTCAGGACCGGTAAGTACCGAGCGGCCACACATCAGGCCGCGAGCCCGCCCCCCGACCACGTCCTGGACTCCTTCGCGGACCTGCCTGACCTGCTGTCGGCGCCACCGTGAGGACACGTTCAGCTGCCCGTGTGGCATGGTCGCGGGCACACTGCGACTCCGGATGTCACATTCCTGATCCTGGCGGTGCTGAAGAGACATGGACCTGAGTCGGCCCGGAGGAGCGGCGGCCGCGGCCGTCCTGGCCGCCCCCGGAGCGGTGGCCGGTGCCGCGGAGAGGCGGGTCGGGGGAAAGGAGCGCGTGACCGTGTCGGGTTCGGTCCGCGGGGGCGTGCGCGCCGACCTGGACGAGATCTTCCGCCGCGACTACCAGCGGGTGGTCGCCGTGGCCGCCCGGGTGCTGGGTTCGCGGGACCAGGCCGAGGACGTCGCACAGGACGTGTTCCTCTCCTTCGGTCGCTCGTCGGTGCCGGCCGGGGAGGCCCGCGGCTGGCTCTCCGTCGCCGCCGCCCACACCGCGCTGAACCTGCTCCGTTCCGGGCGTCGTCGCGCCTCGCGGGAGGAGACCGCCGCCGCGGCCGACGACCCCGTCGTCTCCGACGTGGCCGAGGCGGTGGTGACGCTCGAGGAGCGCAGCCGCGTGCGTGCGGCGCTCGCCCGGCTGCCCCGCAAGCACGCCGTGGCTCTCGTGCTGCGGCACAGCGGTCTGAGCTACGCCGACGTGGCCGCGGCGCTCGACTTGTCTCCCGGCAGCGTCGGCACCACCGTCCGGCGCGCCGAATCCGCCCTGCGCAAGGAGCTGAACCGCCATGCGTCATCCGCCTGAAGGCGTGCTGCGCCGGCTGCTCGACGAGCCGGCCGGCGTTGCCGACTCCGACCGCCGGCACGTGGCCGGCTGTCCGCAGTGCCTCGACGAGCTGGCAACCATCCGTGAGGACGCCGCCCTCGTCGGCGCGGCGCTGGCGACCGAGGACGGCGCGGACGTGGACGTCGCCGCCGCGTGGCAGCGGCTGTCGACGCGCGCGCCCGCCACAGCACCGAGGCTGTCGGCACCGCCTCGTCCCGGCCGCTCCCGCGCGGTCCTGCGCCGTCCTGTCGTCGCGGCCCTTGCCGTTGCCGTGGTCCTGGCCGGCGCCGGCACCGCTGCCGCCAACGACTGGCTGCAGATCTTCCGGACCGAGCGGATCGCCCCGGTCAGCCTCAGCGCCGGCGACCTCGTCGCACTGCCTGACCTGCAGGCGTACGGCGACGTCGTCGTGACCGGCGGCGGCGACCCGCAGGCGGTCCCCGACGCGGCGGCCGCTCGAGCTCAGACCGGTATCGACGTGCCGGAGGTGACCAGCCTGCCACGCGGGGTCAGCGGCGAGCCGATCTACCAGGTGGGCGACCAGGTGAACGCCACGTTCACCTTCTCGGCGGACCGCGCGGCCCAGGCCGCGGCCCAGGCCGGGGAGACCTTGCCGCCTCCCCCGCCGGGTCTGGACGGGAGTCGCGTGCGGCTGGTCGTCGGCCCGGGCGTGGCCCAGACGTGGTCGTCCTCCGCCGGAGCGCCCGCCCTCGTGGTCGGTCGCGCCGTGGCGCCGACGGCATACTCCTCCGGCGTCCCGTTCGAGACGGTGCGCGACTACCTGCTGTCGCTGCCCGGTCTGCCGGACGACGTCGCCGCGCAGCTGCGCACGTTCACCGCGGACGGCGCCACCCTGCCGCTGCCCGTGCCCGCGGACGAGGTCACCACGTCGTCGGCGCAGGTCGACGGCGTGCCCGCCACGGTGTTGCAGACCCGCGACCGGACGCTGGCGGCCGTCGTGTGGGTGGACGACGGCGTGGTGACCGCCGTGGCTGGGTCGCTGGACGTCGACGAGGTCCTGTCGATCGCCAGGGACCTGCGGTGAGCGTGGTCGAGAAGCCCGCCGTCGGGGACGACGCTCGTCGCGCGGCGGCGCACCTGGTCGCCAGCCTGCCGTCGGCGCCAGCCGTCTGGTGCTCGGGCCTGCGCAAGCGGTACGGCCGGCAGCTGGCGGTCGAGGACGTGTCCCTCGAGGTGGGCCGCGGGGAGATCCTCGGGCTGCTCGGTCCGAACGGAGCGGGCAAGACGTCTGTGATCAAGATGCTCCTCGGCCTGGTCCGTCCCGACGACGGCGAGGTGATGCTCCTCGGGCAACCCGGCGCCGATCCCGCCGCGCGCGCCCGCGTCGGCTACCTGCCGGAGCTCTTCCGGTATCAGCCGTGGCTGACTGCGACCGAGGTGCTGGCCCTGCACGTCCGGCTGTCGGGGATCGGCGTGACCGCGAAGGAGCGGCGTGACTGCCTGACCCTCGTCGGCCTGGCCGAGCGCGCCGGCGACCGTCTGGGCGGCTTCTCGAAGGGGATGCAGCAGCGCCTCGGGCTGGCGGTCGCCCTGGTGTCAGGGCCGGAGCTGGTGGTCCTGGACGAGCCGACCAGCGCGCTGGACCCGCTCGGGCGCGCTGACGTGCGCGACATTGTGTTGGCGCTGAAAGCGCGGGGCGTTGCGGTCCTGCTGAACTCGCACCTGATCGGCGAGGTCGAGCGGGTCTGCGACCGGGTGGTCATCCTCGACCGAGGACGTGTCGCCGCTTCTGGCACGCTCGCCGAGCTGCTCGGCCAGCGCGAGCTCCGTCTGCAGCTGGGCAATCTCTCCCCGGAAGCGGAGGCGCGTCTCGCTGCGACCGGGAAGGTCGAGCGGGCCGGCGACTGGATCATCGTGGCGCTGCCGCCCGACGACGACGGAACCGCCGTCCCCGACCTGGTGCGGGACCTGGCGGCCCTCGGGGCCCGGGTGCACGCGGTCGAGCCCGCGAGGATCACCTTGGAGGAGCGCCTGCTCGGCATCCTGCGCGAGGGCGCTGCCGCCCGGTCGGGGCAAGCGCGATGACGATGGCCCGGACGGTGCTGACCATCGCCGCGCTCACCCTCCGCGAGGCAACCCGCCGGCGGGTGCTGCTCGCCCTCGCTGTGCTCACCGTCCTCCTGATCGCGCTGAGCGGCTGGGGCTTCTCGCGGGTGGCGGCAGAGTCGGGCGGTGGCTCGCTCACCAGCGGCGAGGCCCGGTTGACGGCATCCATCCTGCTCAACCTGGTGATGTTCGGCTTCAGCCTGATCGCGGCGCTGGGCACCGCGTTCCTCGCCGGCCCCACGTTGGCGGGCGAGACGGAGTCGGGCATCGCGCTGGCGGTGCTGGCCCGGCCGATACGTCGCTCCGCCTTCCTGTTGGGCAAGTGGCTGGGACTCGTGGTCTTCGGCAGCGGCTTCGTCGTCCTCGCCGGGCTGGCCCAGTGCCTTGTCGTCCGGGCCACGGTCGACTACTGGCCGCCGGAGCCGGCGGCCGCCCTCGCCCTGCTCGCGGCCCAGACGACCGTGCTGCTCACCCTCGCCCTGCTGCTCTCGACAGCCATCTCGCCGATGGCGTCGGGCGTGGTCGCGGTCGGTCTGTTCGGCACGGCCTGGATCGCGGGTGTGGTGGGCGGCATCGGTGCGTCCCTCGGCAACGACGCCGTCGCACGCGTCGGCACCGTGTCGCGGATGCTGCTGCCCACCGACGGCCTGTGGCGCGGGGCGATGAACGCGTTTCAGGACCCGTCGGCGCTCACCGTGTTCGGAGGCCAGGATGGCCAAGCGTTTCCGTTCCTGAGCGCGGCGCCGCTGACGGCCACCTACCTCGTGTGGGCAGCAGTGTGGGTGGCGATGGTCTGGGGGCTTGCGGCAGCGTCCTTCCTGCGCAAGGACCTGTGACCACTCCGACCTGGCGCCGGGGCGACCGGCACTGGTCGCCGATCAGACGGTTCCACCCCTGGCGCGAACCAGTTTGTGGGTGCCGGGTTGTCGACCCCGGCGACCTCACCCGGCCCCAAGACCGGGCAGCGCGGCCACCACCACCACGGCTACCGCGACCGCATCGTGGCGCGCGGCGGGGATGAGTCGTCGCATGAGGGCGATGAGATGGTCGGGGAAGAGCGGGTACAGCGCGCAGTCGTCGATGCTCAACGGCTCGCGATGCACGACGGCGACGTCACCGAACCCGGCCCGTTCCAGGTTGCGCACGATGTCGATCTCGGACAGAGCTCCGGCGACGCAGCCGGCCCAGGCGGCGGGCTGGGTGAGGACCTCGGGCGGCAGGCCCTCCTGGTCCACCGTGAGGTCGGAGATGCAGAGCCGGCCCCCAGGGCGCAGCACGCGGGCACACTCGGCCATGACCCGGGCCTTGCGCGGGGAGAGGTTCAACACCCCGTTGGAGATGACCAGGTCTACGCTCTCGTGCGGCAGCGGGATCGCCTCCAGCTCTCCGAGCAGGGTCCGTACGTTGCCCAGCCGTGCCTCGCGGGCCGAGCCGGCAGTGCGGTCGAGCATCTCCGGGAGGAAGTCGAGGGCGATCACCCGTCCTGTGGGGCCGGTGCGCCGGGCGGCCAGGATCGTGTCGATGCCGCCGCCGCAGCCGAGGTCGAGGATGGTCTCGCCCGGGCGGATGCCGGCGAACCGCAGATGGTTGGCGACGCCGAGAGCGCGCCGCACCGCGGACGCGGGTACGTCGGCGAGCTCCTCGGCGCTGTAGAGCTTGCGCGCCACGGCCTCGGTGGTCGCGGGGACGTGCCGGTAGGCATCGCGCACGAGGTCCTTGACCTCGGCACTGTGCAGCAGGTCGTGGCTCACGGCTCGAGCTCCTCGAGGGTCTGGTGGAGGCGGCGGAGCACGTCGGACGGGATGTCGTCGCGACACGCGTCGGCGAGGAAGCGGCGCAGCTCGCGCGCGAACTCCAGCTCGCCGCAGCAGCGACGGCACAGGTTCAGGTGCTCCTCGATCGCCTCACGGGTCGCCGCGTCCACGGTGGCGTCGAGGTATTCCCACAGCTGCTTGGTCGCCTCGGAACAGCTGATCATCGGCGTCCCTCCCGGAGCAGGCCGGTCTCCTCGGCATAGGCCCACATCTGCTTCTCGAAGAGCTTGCGGCCGCGGTGCAGCCGCGCCAGGACGGTCCCGAGGGGCGCGCCGAGCATGGCGGCCACCTCCCGGGCGAGGTAGCCGTCCATGTACACGAGCACCACTGGCGTGCGGTAGAGCTCAGGCAGTCGCATCAGCACCGCCCGCACGTCGTCCCGGTCGAACTCGCCGAGAAAGTCCAGGTGCAGCGAGTCCGAGTAGGGGAACGGGTCCTCGTAGGCGATCGTGCGGAACAGCGAGAACTGGTCGACCTCGTCGAAGTCGACCTCCTCGGGCTGCCGGGCGCGGGCCCGGCCGCGGTCGCGGCAGCAGTTGACCAGGATGCTGGTGAGCCAGGCCGGCGCAGCGGTCCGATCCAGAAGCTGGTGGTAGCGCTGGAACGCCTTGAGCAAGCAGTCCTGCACCGCGTCCTCGGCGTCGTCACCCGTCAGCCGCCGCGCGAGCGAGTACAGCCGAGGCAGCTGCTCGCGGGCCAGTTCGCGAAAGCTGCCCAGGTCTGCACCCGCGGCGGCTTGCGTCACGTCGGGCTCGACACCCACCATCGGCACACTTCTTCGACGAATCCCGGGGTCCCGCTATTGCACTGTGGCACCACTCGGGCGGGTGCGGGAGGTCAGCGGACCTCGAGACTGGTGGTCACGGGCACCGCGTTGGCCAGACAGTCCCGCACCGGAGAGGTGTCCTGGACGTACTGGCACAGCTCGGAAAGCTGCTCCGCGGTCGCGTTCGGGCTGGAGACGACCGCCTTGGCGCGGATCGCCGTGAAGCCGGCTCGCGGCCCACCGAGCCCGAGGAAGGTGCCCAGGTCGAGGTCGCCTTCGACCTCGTACTCCATCGCGGTGAGCTCGATCCCGCGGGCCGCGGCGTTGGCCGCGTAACCGACCGCGTAGCAGAAGCCCAGTGCCTGGAGCAGCAGCTCCACCGCGTTCGGTCCCTTGTTGCGGCCCAGCAGGACCGGTGGCTCGTCGCCGTCGAGCCGAAACGGCTCGTCCCGGGACGTGTCCTCGGCTCCGGCCTGCACGAACCGGCCGATCTCGCCGGCGTTGTGGGTGCCCTCGTCCCACCGGCTCGACGCCCGGAAGGTGAACGCTCCGAGCGTCGGGTCCTTCTCGACCGCGGCGATGGTCGCCAGCAGCTGGTCCACGTCGATGCCGTTGCGGGCTGTCACCGTGTCTGTCATCTGCCCTCACTCCTCTCCACATGTTCGTCGGCAACACCAGTGAGGACGACCGCGAGACAGGCGCTATTGCATCGGCGGCGACGTGGGCGCGCACGTGCAATAGCCCATCGACCGCGACCGTCCTCACAGGAAGAGCTCGATGCGAGGAGGCCCGATGGTCGCTGTGGACGTTGACGAGCTGACGGTGAAGGTGCAGGACGTGTACCGGCACGTGGCGGAGGAACCCGACGGCGCGTACCACTTCGAGCTGGGACGTGGCCTGGCCGACCGGCTCGGCTACGACAGCGGTGTGATGGACCGGGTACCGGCGGAGGCGGTCGAGTCCTTCGCCGGCGTGGGGCACTTCTTCGACCTCGCTTGCCTCATCGACGGTGAGCACGTCCTCGACCTGGGCAGCGGCTCGGGCACTGACGCGTTCGTCGCCGCGCAGCTGGTCGGTCCGTCGGGCCGGGTCCTCGGGGTCGACTTCACGACCGAGCAGCTGGCCAAGGCGCAGCGGACAGCCCGCACGGCCGGTCTGACGCACGTGGAGTTTCGGATGGGGCGCATCGAGAGCCTGCCGGTGGACGACGGAACCTTCGACTGCGTCATCTCCAACGGGGTCATCAACCTCAGCCCGGACAAGGACGTAGTGTTCCGGGAGGCGGCACGCGCCCTGCGGCCGGGCGGCCGGCTCGCCCTCGCCGACATCGTCAGCGAGCGCCCGCTGACCGAAGGCATCGCCTGCAACGCCGATCTGTGGGCGTCGTGCATCGGCGGCGCCGTCCAGATCGACGCGTACCGAGCGAACATCGAGGACGCGGGCCTGCGGATCGAGTTGGTGCGAGACCACCCGGAGTACCGGTTCCTCTCCGGCTCCGCCAGGGGCGCGACCGACACCTACGGCATCAGGAGCATCTCGCTACTGGCGGTCAAGCCCGACCGATCCGGTCGGTGACGCCGGTCGACGTGTGCTGCCTAGCGTGCCAGGCGCCGGACGGGCAGCCCTGTCGGTGCGCCCACGTGCTCGGAACACCGAGTGCCACCCGCCGCCACTCCGCGGCCGACTGACAAGGGGCCCGTGGCACGGCCTGCTGCGCAGCACCCGCGCGCGACGGGCGACAAATCGGCAGCTGTCCCATTCGCGGTGATCTGACCGGCCCGCGCGCCGAGGTTCACCACGTCGCTCACCACGTGTGGTGATCCCGCCTCACCAGATCCCTTCCTACGTTCCGCGGAGATGGACGGACGCCCGACGACCCCGATCCATCGCGGGCAACGCGAAGGACATCTCATGAGCGACACAGACGCATCGACCGGCAGCCGTCTCGAGGCCGGGCAGTACGAGATCCGTCTCGCCGGCCACCTCGACCAGCGGTGGGCGGAGTGGTTCGACGGGCTCAGCCTCACCCACCAGACCGACGGGACCACCGTCCTCCACGGCCCGGTCGTCGACCAGGCCGCACTACACGGTCTGCTGCAGAAGATCCGTGACCTGGGCCTGCCGCTGGTCTCCGTCGCTCAGGTCGCACCCGACCCGCCCGCCGTTCCCCCAACCTCGATGACTCACCAGACCACGACCGGGAGCACACCATGAACCGCTTCATCCGCCGCATCGGCGACGTCAGCGCACGCAGACCATGGACGACGATCGGCGCGTGGGCAGTCCTTGCCGCTCTCGTGGTTGCGCTCTCCGGCGGCCTCGGTGGCGCATTCGCCGACGACTTCAGCGCCCCAGGCAGCGAGAGCGCCGACGCGATGGACCTGCTCGATGAGCGGTTCCCCGCGGCTGCGGGAGGCACCGCGGTCGCCGTCTTCGCCGCCCCCGACGGCCAGCAGCTGGACAGCTTCCGGCCAGGCGTCGAGTCGGCCCTCGCCCAGGTCGCGACGATCGAGCACGTGGCGAGCATCAGCGACCCGTTCGAGACCGGCCGGGTGTCGGACGACGGGCGGGTCGGGTTCGCCGAGATCACCCTGGACGTGCCGTCGACCGAGTTCGGTCGCGACACGGCGGCCGAGCTCGTCGATGCCCTCGCGCCGGCCCGGGCCGGCGGAGTCCAGGCCGAGTTCGGCGGCGACGCGGCGTTCCTCAACGGGGACGAGGAGTCCTCGGGCGCTGAGGTGGTCGGCCTCGTGGCGGCGCTCGTCGTGCTGCTCGTGGCCTTCGGGACGGTGGTGGCCGCACTCGTCCCGATCGTGCTCGCGCTGGTCGCGGTCGGTGTCGGGCTCAGCGGCATCGTGCTGCTGGCCGGTGGCCTGACGGTCTCCACCGCTGCG
>DASVBQ010000156.1:0-4254 GCA_036375795.1 Actinomycetes bacterium | reverse complement strand
TTGGGCTGGTCGCTCACCGGCTCGCGCAGCTGGGGGTCGAAGCCTTCGAGGCCCGTCACGTCCTCGACCGCCCGGGCCAGCTCGTACACGGTGCTCATCAGCTCGAGGTCGTCGGCCGCGAGATGGTGCTCGGGCACGTGGATCTCGATCTCGCCGCTGATCAGGGTCAGCTCGACGCCGTTTCCGGTGGCGGTGAGCTCACGGGTCGAGTCGTCGGTCTCGTCCACCTCGACGTCGCCCAGGAGCTCCCTGGCGAGCGGGACGAGCGCGTCCCACCGCTCGAGGTCGGACTCGGTGAGCTCGCCGGGGTCACCGTTCTCGAACGAGCTCTCGAGGTCGTCGAGGGCGTCCTCGAACGTCTGCCCAGGCTCGCGACGCACGAAGTAGATGTCGTAGCTCATCGCGCGTGACGCTAACCGGTGGTGTGCCGGTCGGCCACCGCGAGCGCCTCGTCGAGGATCGCGAGCCCCTCCTTCGCCTCCTCGTCCGAGAGGGTGCACGGCGGCACGACGTGCAGGCGGTTGAAGTTGGCGAACGGGATCAGCCCGCGTTCCTTGCACGCGGCGACGAGCTCCGCCATCGGCGTGTTGGCCTCGCCGCTCGCGTTGTAGGGCACGAGCATCTCGCGCGTCACCTGGTCCTTGACCAGGTCCAACGCCCAGAACACCCCGAGACCGCGCACCTCCCCCACGCTCGGGTGCCGCTCGGCGAGCTCGCGCAGACCGGGTCCGAGCACGTCCTCGCCGAGCCGCCTGGCGTTGGCGACGATCCCTTCGTCGCGCATCGCGGAGATGCTCGCCACCGCAGCCGCACAGGCGAGCGGGTGGCCGGAGTAGGTCAGCCCGCCCGGGAACATCCGCTCCGCGAAGGTCGCCGCGATGCGCTCGCTGATGATCACACCACCGAGCGGGACGTAGCCGGAGTTCGAGCCCTTCGCGAAGGTGATCAGGTCCGGGGTGACGGCCCACCGGTCGACCGCGAACCACTCACCGGCGCGGCCGAACCCGGCCATCACCTCGTCCGCGACGTAGACGATGCCGTGCCGGTCGCAGATCTCGCGGACGCCGGCGAGGTAGCCGTCCGGCGGCACCAGGATGCCCGCCGTCCCCGGGATGGTCTCCAGCACGATGGCGGCGATCGTCCCGGGGCCCTCGAAGGCGACGACCTGCTCCAGGTGCTCGAGCGCCCGCTCGCACTCCTGCTCGGGGCTGTCGGACCAGAACGGCGAGCGGTAGGCGTACGGGCCGAAGAAGTGCACGACCCCGGTGGCGATGCCGTCGTTGGCCCAGCGCCGCGGGTCGCCGGTCATCTGGATCGCGGTGGCCGTGTTGCCGTGGTAGCTGCGGTACGTCGTCAGGACCTTGTTCCGGCCGGTGTGCAGCCTGGCCATCCGCACGGCGTTCTCGATCGCGTCGGCCCCGCCGTTGGTGAAGAACACCTTGTCCAGGTCCCCGGGCGCCAGCTCGGCGATGAGCCGGGCCGCCTCCGAGCGCTGGTCGTTGGCATGCTGCGGCGCGATCGTGCACAGCCGGGCGGCCTGCTCCTGGATCGCGGCGACGACCTTCGGGTGCTGGTGACCGATGTTGACGTTCACCAGCTGCGAGGAGAAGTCGAGGTAGCGGCGCCCCTCGTGGTCCCAGATGCAGGACCCCTCGGCGCGGGCGACGACCATCGGCGAGATCAGGGCCTGGGCGGACCAGGAGTGGAAGACGTGGGCGCGGTCGAGCTCGTAAGTGCGCTCACCCGCGGCACGGTCTGGGGCAGGGACAGCCATGTCCGGAGGATACGGCTCCTACCCTCGTCCGCATGGAGCCCCGCTGCCGAGCTGGTGCTCACGGTGCCATTCCACGTTCAGGGCGCTCCTGCGCCGACTCTGGCATCGTTCGTGCGCTTGCAGGCAGGACTGGAGCAATCACGCGCCATCACCTGCCTCCATCGCACTCCGATCTCGCGACGTCTGTGCTCGACGTGCTCAGAGGCGGGCGAGCAGGCCTGCGCGGACGGCCGGCCACTCGTCGCGCAGCACCGAGAACACGACGGTGTCCCGGAAGGTCCCGTCCGCGCGCCGCAGGTGCCGGCGCAGGACCCCCTCGCGCGTCGCGCCGAGCCGGGCGATCGCGGCCTGGGAGCGCTCGTTGAGCAGGTCGGTCTGGATCTTCACCCGGCCGAAGCCGCAGTCGTCGAAGGCGTGCCCGAGAAGCGACAGCTTGCACTCGGCGTTGACGGCTGTCCCCCACCAGCGCGGGCCGTACGCCGTCCAGCCCAGGTGCACCCGCTCGTTGACGAGGTCCCATTCGCCGAGGCTGCTGGTGCCGACCACGGTGCCGGCCGCGCCGAGGTCCGAGCCGACCGCCAGTCGCACGACGTACGCCTGACGCTCGCCGCGGTGCGCCGCCACGACGGCGGACTCCACGATCCGTGCCATGGCGGCCACGTCACCGGGCCGTCCGGCCGGGCCGCCGCCGTAGCCCGCTGCCCAGACCCGCTCGTCGTCGAGGGCCGCGAACAGGCCCTCGGCGTCGGCGGACTCGACCGGGTCGAGGCGCACCACCCGCCCGCCCAGCGGCGCGGCCGCGGGCGGGCGAGGGGTCGGCGGGGCGCTCAGAGGATCCCGCGGTCGGCGAACGCCTGGGTCACGACCCGGGCGGTCGCCCGGCCGTACATCTGCTCGGCCGTCGCCACCGTCTCCTGGGCGGCGGCCGCGAAGGACGTGTCCGGGGCGAAGCCGAACTGCGCGTTGACGATGATCCGGTCGGCGGTGGTGGCCCCGAGTGCGGCGCGGATGTCCCAGAGGGCCCGGGACCAGATCTGCCCGTCGAAGTGCACCCGGTCGCGGCGGTCGGCGACGGTCAGGTCGAGGTCGACCCGGCGCAGGCAGTGCGGCACGGTGGACGTGTAGGACGTGGCGTCCCAGTCCATCACGCACGCGGCAGGCACTCCGGGTGCCGGGTCACCGGCGACGGCCAGCCCGACCGTCACGGCGAGGTAGTCACCGAATGCCTCGCCGATCGCGCCGGCGTCCAGCGAGGAACCGAAGCCCGCGACCTGCGCGTCGTGCACCGCGTGGCCGTACTCGTGGACGATGACCTCGCCGTCC
This sequence comes from Actinomycetes bacterium, assembly GCA_036375795.1. Lineage (GTDB taxonomy): Bacteria > Actinomycetota > Actinomycetes > JACCUZ01 > JACCUZ01 > DASVBQ01. Next base: position 1,157 of record DASVBQ010000156.1, on the reverse strand, counting down.
TCGGCGTCGTCGACGCCACCCTTGCCCAGCCGGATCACGTCGTGCTTGTCCCAGGAGTAGGAGTTGTCCTGACCCCACTGGTTGATCCGGACGTCCTGCGACTCCTTGTTCACGGCCGGCAGCTCGGTGCCGAAGCCGAGCGACTGCAGGTAGAGCTGAGCCTGGGTGACCCAGTAGTAGGCCATCACCTGCTCGAACCGGTCGTCGGCGCGGTCGTAGACGAAGCTGCCCTCGGCGGAGTACGCCCGGTCGCCGGTCTCGCTGCGCACGTTCGCCCAGTCGCCGCTGAGGTAGCCGCTGCCGTCGAGGTTCGTCAGCGTGACCGGGACGTAGGCCTCGTCCGGTACGGCCGTCGCCGAGTCCTTCTGGTCGGTCAGGTTCTCGTCGCCCGTGGACTGCACGGGGTTGATGTAGAAGACCTCGGCCTGCGCCGTGCTGCTCGCGGCGCCCGCGGTGACGGGCTGGGCGACCACCGCACCCGTCAGGGCGGCGCAGCCGAGAGCGGCGAGGGTGAGACGACCGGTGCGGTGACGGAGCATGGGTTTCCTCCCGTGATGAGTGGCGTCGAGGCCTCGCGCACCCTACGTCGCGGCGTGGCGGACCGGAAGCATCACCCGAGGAGGGACCGGACCTCGATCGTCTGGTCGCGGCCGGGGCCGACGCCGATCGCCGACATCGGCGCACCGGACATCTCCTCCAGCGCTGTGACGTACTCCTGGGCCGCCTTCGGCAGGTCGGCGAGGCTGCGCGCGGACGAGATGTCCTCGTCCCAGCCGTCGAAGAACTCGTAGACCGGCTCCGCGTGGTGGAAGTCGGTCTGGGTCATCGGCATCTCGTCGTGGCGGACGCCCTCCACGTCGTACGCGACGCAGACCGGGATCCGCTCCCAGCCGGTGAGCACGTCGAGCTTGGTGAGCACGAAGTCGGTCACGCCGTTGACCCGCGCGGCGTAGCGGGCGACGACAGCGTCGTACCAGCCGCACCGGCGCGGTCGCCCGGTCGTCGTCCCGAACTCCGCGCCGTCGGTGCGCAGCTTTTCGCCGTCGGCGTCGTGCAGCTCGGTCGGGAACGGACCGGCGCCCACCCGCGTGGCGTAGGCCTTCACGACTGCGATCACCCGGTCGATGCGGGTCGGCGGGATCCCCGAGCCGGTGCAG
>DASVBQ010000153.1:0-6766 GCA_036375795.1 Actinomycetes bacterium | reverse complement strand
TGGCGCCGAGCCGGCTGAGGGCGCGGCCGCCGAGGGCGAGGGTGCCGGCGAGGCCGAGGGCGAGAAGGCCGAGAGCTGAGCCTCTTCCGCTCCCGCCGCTCGGCGGAGCAGGAGCCGTCCTCCCCCCACGGCACCTGGCTGGTCGTCGGGCTGGGCAACCCCGGCCCGGCGTACTCCGGGAACCGGCACAACGTCGGGTTCATGGTCGTCGACCTGCTCGCGAAGCGGATGTCGGCGCGCTTCAAGGTGCACAAGGCGCGCGCCGAGATCATCGAAGGGCGACTCGGTGACCAGCGCGTCGTGCTGGCCAAGCCCCGGTCATACATGAACGAGTCCGGTGGCCCGGTGTCGGCCCTGATGGACTTCTTCAAGGTGCCGCTCGAGCGGCTGGTTGTCGTGCACGACGAGCTCGACCTGCCCTGGGCAGGGCTGCGACTGAAGCTGGGCGGTGGCGACAACGGCCACAACGGCCTGAAGTCCCTACGCCGCTCGCTGGGCTCGGGGGAGTTCAACCGGGTGCGGTTCGGCATCGGCCGCCCGCCCGGGCGCATGGACCCCGCGACCTTCGTCCTGCGCGACTTCAGCGGCGCGGAGCGCAAGGACCTCGACGTCGAGGTCGAGCGGACCGCCGACGCGGTCGAGGCCCTCGTCACCGAGGGTCTCGAGCGCGCGCAGAACACGTACAACACCTGACCGCGAGTCTCGCGGCCTCTGCTGGTCAGCCGGTGTTGCGCAGGCCGGCCGCGACGCCGTTGACCGTGAGCAGCAGGGCCTGCACCAGACGCGGGTCGGGCTGCTCCTCGGCGCGGTAGCGGCGCAACAGCGACACCTGCAGGTAGCTGATCGGGTCGAGGTAGGCGTCGCGGACCTGCAGGGTCCGCGCGAGCAGCGGGTTGCTGCCGAGCAGGGACGGCTCGCGGGTCACCGCCAGCACCTCGCGCATCGTGCGGTCGTGCTCGGCGCGGATCAGGTCGAAGAGGTGCCTGAGGTCGTCGTCGACCAGCGACTCGACGTAGTGCCGGGCGATCCGCAGGTCGGTCTTCGCCAGCGTCATCGAGACGTTGGAGAGGAACGTGCGGAAGAAGTGCCAGCCCGCGTACATCTCGTCGAGGACGTCCCCGAGGCCGGCCGCGCGGACTGCGGCCAGCCCCGAGCCGACGCCGTACCACCCCGGCACGACCTGCCTGGACTGGGTCCAGCCGAACACCCAGGGGATGGCCCGCAGTCCCTCCAGCCCACCCCCGCTGTCCGGCCTCCGCGAGGGACGGGAGCCCAGGTTGAGGTCGGTCAGCAGCTCGACCGGGGTCGACTGGACGAAGTACGCCGCGAGGTCGGGGTGCTCGACGAGCCCGCGGTAGGCCTCCTGCGCCGCGGCCGAGAGGGCGTCCATCACCTCGTCGTAGCGGCGCAGCGCGTCGTCGGTGGTGCGTGGCTCGCGGTGCAGAACGGTTGCCTCGAGCGTCGCGGCCAGCGTCAGCTCGAGGTTCTCCCGAGCCAGCGCGGGCAGCGAGTACTTGTCCGAGATGACCTCACCCTGCTCGGTCACCTTGAGCTCGCCGTCCAGCGTGCCCCACGGCTGGGCGAGGATCGCGTCGTGCGTCGGGCCGCCGCCCCGGCCGATCGTCCCGCCCCGGCCGTGGAACAGCCGCAGCCGTACGCCGTGGCGCACCGCGACGTCACGCAGCTGGCGCTGAGCCCGATGGATCTCCCACTGGGACGTGGTGATCCCCGCCTCCTTGTTGGAGTCGGAGTAGCCGAGCATGACCTCCTGCACGTCGCCACGCAGCTCCACGACGCGGCGGTAGGAGGGATCGGTCAGCAGGTCGTCGAGGACCCGGCCCGCCTCCCGGAGCTCGCTCACCGTCTCGAGCAACGGCACGAAGCCGATCTGCGCCGTCCCGCGGTGCAGGTCGACCAGCCCGGTCTCGCGGGCGAGCACTACGGCGGCCAGCAGGTCGTCCGCGCCGCGGGTCATCGACACGATGTAGCTCTCGCACACCTCCGGGCCGAGCGCCTCGATCGACTCTCGGATGGTCGTGAACACGGCGAGCGTCCGGGCACCGGCCTCGTCGAGGTCGGCCGGCTGCGGGCTCAGCGGACGCCGTCCGGCGAGCTCCTTGCGCAGCAGAGACAGCCGGTTCTCCCGCGGCAGGTCCCCGTAGCGCCAGGACAGCTCGCCGAGCCGGTCGAAGAGCTGAGCCAGGACGTGGTGGTGGGCGTCCGCATGCTCGCGCACGTCCAAGGTGGCCAGGTGCAGCCCGAAGGTGGCCGCTGTCCGGATCGTCCGGTCCATGCGTCCGGCCGCGGCGAGCTGGCCCTGGTGCGCGGCCAGTGAGTCACGCATGAGGACCAGATCGGCAAGCAGCTCTCCGCTGCCCCGATAGTCGTGCCCGGGCCGGTGCGTCCGGCCGGCAGCGATGCGCGCCCGGGTGTTCTCCAGCTTGACGGCGATGCACCGGCCCTTGAGGCGGTACGGCTCGTCGGCGTTGATGCGCAGCACCCGTGGGTCGAGCTCGGGCAGGGCGGCGACGTCCCGGTCGATGCTCGCCAGCAGCTCGCCGCTCGCCCCGATCATGCGCTCCGACGAGGACAGGTCCTCGAGCAGGTCGGTCACAACCTGCTGCAGGTCACGGATGGCGTGCCCGTGCTGCAGGACGAGCACGTCCCGGGTCACCTGCGGCGTGACGTTGGGGTTGCCGTCGCGGTCGCCCCCGATCCAGCTGCCGAACCGCAACGGCTGCGCGGTGGCCGGCAGCTCGACCCCCAGCCCGGCCAGCTCGTCGGCCAGGTCCTCCAGCACGTCCGGGACGGTGTGGAGCATGAGGTCGTCCAGGTAGTACGCCGCGTTGCGGGCCTCGTCGATCGGCTCGGGCCGGTCCAGCCGCAGCTCGGCGGTCTGCCAGAGCAGGTCGATCACCTCCGCGATCCGCCGGTCGGCGCGCCGGTCCTCGGCCGGGTCCGCATCGAGCAGCTCGGCCACGCGGCGCCGCTTCGACAGGATCGAGCGGCGCGCCGCCTCGGTGGGGTGCGCAGTGAACACGGGGCGTACGGCCAGCCGGCCGACGAGCTCGGCCACGTCGTCAGTAGCAACGCCCGCGGCCCGCACCCGCTCGACGGTCTGCGCGAGCCAGCCACCCTTGAGCCGGCGCTCCTCTCGCATCGCCCGCGCGCGGTGCACCTGCTCGGTGACGTTCGCCAGGTGGAAGTAGGTGCTGAACGCGCGTACCAGCAGGGCGGCGGTGTCCAGGTCGGCACCCTCGAGGAGGTCGGCCAGCCCCGCCTCGTCGCGTACGTCGGGGCGGCTGCGACGTCGGACCTCCTCGACGAGGGCAAGCAGCTCAGGCCCCTGCTGGCGCACCAGCGACTCACCCAGCAGGTTGCCAAGCCGGCGTACGTCGGCGCGCAGCGCAGCCTGCTCGTCGGCCGGCCGCCCCGGTGGCGTCGACGTCACGCCGACCTCCTCGACTGCCGGGCCGATCACGGACAGCTCGACGATAGAGCGGCGGCAGCGGCGGGCGGCGCCTCGACCGGGATACGAGAAGCGGCGGTGTCGAAGGCCCAGGTCAGCGGGTACTACTGCAGGTGGCGTACGGCGTCGCGGCCCAGACGCCCGGTGTGGCTAGTCCGCTTGGCCGAGCCCCTGTTCCTCTCAGCGACCGACCCCGCACGTCCTGTCACCGACCACCCGCGGGCATGGCCTATCGCCCGGTTTGTCCCCCCGTTCAGGTCGCGCTTAGGGGGAGTACGCACAATGACGCATTCGTGTCATCGCCATGGCTGACCTGGGAACTTATGGTGAAGGCCAGGGACGGCGACTGGGGTCGCGGTCCAGCCGCAGGGCCTGCTTGGGGGCGGCCCCCGGTCAACACGGGGACAGGCATGTGGGGGTGGGGTGGGATGACCGTACCTATTGGACCGGTCACGACAGACGGGCTGGACGACGACCGCGGGGTTCGGGCGCTCTGCCATGACATGCGTCAGCCATTGGCGACGATCCTGGCGCTGACGTCCACGGCGTTGTACCACGGCACCGCGGACGACGCAGTGGCGCTCGCCCTGCGCCGGGTCAGCGACCAGGCGACCACTCTGCTCGAGATGGTCAGGTCCACCCTGGACAGCGGCCCCGAGCCACCGCGGCCGGAGCTGGTCTACGTCCCGGCCCTGCTCTCCGACGTCGTGGCATCGAGCACTGTGACCTACGCCGGCATGCTGGCGGTCTCGTCGCTGGACGCCCGGTGCGCCACTGTGTGCGTCGACCCGTCCATGCTGCGTCGGGCGGTCGTCAACCTGATCGACAACGCGACCCGTGCGGCGGGTCCGGACGGAACCGTCCGGGTGACGGTGATCGGGACGCGGTCCGCGGTGGACGTCGTGGTGGAGGACGACGGACCCGGCTTCGGTCGCATCCCGTCCGGCTCCGGGATCGGCCTCGCCGTGGTCCGCCGGCTCGCCGCAGAGTCCGGCGGACGGGTCGACATCAAGTCCGGCGAGTCCGGTGGTGTCCGGGTGAGGCTCCGGCTGCCGAGCGCGGCGGACCGTCCGAAGGCCCGGCGATGAGGATCGTTCTCTGCGACGACCACGCGATGTGGCTCGAGGCACTCGCCACCGCCTTGGCCGCCCGCGGCCATTCCGTCGTCGCGACCGCCATGTCTCCCGCCGAGGCCGTCGACGCCGTGGCCGACACCGACCCCGACGTGTGCGCGTTGGACGTCAACTTCCCGGAGGGCAACGGGCTGGATGCCGCGGAGATGATCCGCAGATCCTCGCCGCGCACCCGGGTGCTGATGCTGACCGGTGCCTCGCAGCCCGCACTGGTGTCCGCCGCCCTGCGCGCCGGCGCGTCCGGCCTCACTCGCAAGGACCAGAGCGTGGACGCGATCATGCACGCGGTCGAGCGGGTAGCTGCCGGAGCCACCGTGTTCGAGACCCAGGGCAAGTGGCCCGAGCCTCGTCGCCCGTGGGGGCCGGGGTCGGAGGCGGCGCGCGCCGTGGCGGGCCTCACCACCCGCGAGCGCGACGTCCTGCGATGCCTGGTCGACGGCCGCACCACCGGCGAGATCGCCCGCGAGCTCGGTGTCACCAAGAACACCGCGCGCACGCACGTCCAGAACATCCTGATCAAGCTCGGCGCCCACTCGCGGCTGCAGGCTGCGTCACAGATCGTGCACGCCGGCCTGGTCGACCAGCTCTAGCCGTACGGCATCCGACGTAGACAGGACTCGCTCATGGGCTGGTTGCGGCAGGACCGTGGAAGACAAAGGCTGGGACCGTGTCGTACGTCCGGCTGATCGTGGTCGACGACCACCTTGCCTTCGCCGAAGCGCTCGCGGAGCGGCTTCGGATGGAGCCTGACTTCGTCGTCCCAGCGGTCGTCACCTCGGGTGACGCCGCCCGTCGCGAGGTCGCGACGCGGGAGCTGGACGTGGCGCTGGTCGACCTGGGCCTGCCCGACGTCGACGGCGTCACGTTGGTCCGCGAGCTGCGCGTCATGCGCCCCGGGCTCCGCGTGGTCATGGTCTCTGCGGGTGGGCAGGCCGAGCAGGTCGCCGAGGCAATCCGGTCAGGAGCCACGGCGTGGGTGCCGAAGGACAGCTCGATCGACTACCTGATCGAGGCCGTGCGCGGGGTGCTGCGGGACGAGACCCGCTTCCCGGGCCGGCTGCTGACGGAGGCGCTCACCGTGCTGTTGCGGACCGAGCACGAGCGGGGGGCCGCGAAGGAGACCCTGGCCCGGCTGACGGCGCGGGAGCTGGAGGTCCTGACGTGCATGGCCGACGGCCTGGGCCGGGCGGAGATCGCCGAGCGCCTGTTCCTGTCGCCGAACACGGTACGGACGCACATGCAGAGCATCCTCGGCAAGCTCGGCGTGCACTCCTCGCTCGCCGCAGTGGCGCTCGGCCGGCGCCTCGAGATCTGCTGAGCGGCTGACCCGCAGGGCTCGGCGCAAGCGCCCGACCCCTTCCTAGCGTAGGCAATCTCATCACTTCAGCCGAGGCTTCGCTCGGCCTCCCTTCCTAGCGTTCGAGTGGAGGGGCCGCCGCCCCTCGACAGTTATCTAACTGCGCTATGCAGGGGGGGCCCCGATGCGTGCAGTGGTGACAGGCGCGGCCGGTTTCGTGGGATCGCACCTATGCGAACAGCTTCTCGCCGACGGCGACGACGTCGTCGGGATCGACTGCCTGACCGACTACTACTCCCGACGACAGAAGAAGACGAACGTTGCGGGCCTGCTGGCCCACGAGCGGTTCACGCTGCACCAGGCGGACCTGCTGACCGCCCCGATGGCTGCGCTGCTCGCCGGCGCGGACGTCGTCTACCACCTGGCGGGGCAGCCTGGCGTCCGCCCGTCGTGGGGCAACGAGTTCGGTGAGTACGTCCGGCAGAACGTCCTGGCGACCCAGCGCATCCTCGAGGCGCTGCGGGAGCAGCCGGTCTGGAAGCTCGTGTACGCCTCGAGCTCCTCCGTCTATGGCAACAGCGAGTCGTACCCCACGGCTGAGACCGTACGGCCGCAGCCGATCTCGCCGTACGGCGTCACCAAGCTGGCCGCGGAGCATCTCTGCGAGCTGTACCGCAAGGAGCACCGGGTGCCCACCGTCTCCCTGCGGCTGTTCACCGTGTACGGCCCGCGGCAGCGGCCGGACATGGCCTTCTCGAGACTCATCCGCTCGGCGTTCGACGGCGAGACCTTCTCGGTGTTCGGTGACGGTGAGCAGACCCGCGACTTCACCTTCGTCGGCGACGTGGTCCGCGCCTTCCGTTCCGC
>DASVBQ010000151.1:0-2092 GCA_036375795.1 Actinomycetes bacterium | reverse complement strand
CTGACCTGGGAGCAGCTCTACACGCTGGACGCACTGCCCGAGCATCTGGTGGTGATCGGCTCCGGGGTGACGGGGGCGGAGTTCGCGTCGGCGTACACCGCGCTGGGCAGCCAGGTGACGCTGGTCTCGAGCCGCGACCGGGTGCTCCCGGGTGAGGACGCCGACGCGGCGACCGTCCTCGAGGACGTTTTCCGCCGTCGCGGCATGACGGTGCTGTCCACGGCGCGGGCCGGTGCCATGTCCCGCGACGGCGACTGCGTGCGGGTCGGGCTCGAGGACGGGCGCACGGTCGAGGGCAGCCACTGCCTGATGGCGGTCGGCTCGGTCCCGAACACCGCGGGGATCGGCCTCGAGGAGGCGGGCGTCCGGCTGGACAAGGGCGGGTACGTCGAGGTGGACAGGGTCTCGCGCACCTCGGCCACGGGTGTGTACGCGGCCGGTGACTGCACCGGTGTCCTGATGCTCGCCTCGGTCGCCGCGATGCAGGGCCGGATCGCGATGTGGCACGTGCTCGGCGACGCGGTGAGCCCCCTGCAGCTGCGCTCGGTGTCGTCGAACGTGTTCACCGACCCCGAGATCGCGACGGTCGGCTGGACGCAGAAGGACCTCGACGACGGCTCGACCGACGCGGTGGTCGTGAAGCTGCCGCTGGCGACGAACGCCCGGGCGAAGATGCAGGGCGTGCACGACGGCTTCGTCAAGCTGTTCGCGCGGCCGGGGTCGGGCACCGTCGTCGGCGGTGTCGTGGTCGCGCCCCGAGCCAGCGAGCTGATCTTCCCGATCGCGCTCGCGGTCGACGTACGCCTCACCGTGGACCAGCTGGCGCACGCGTTCACGATCTACCCGTCGATCAGCGGCTCCATCGCCGAGGCCGCCCGCCAGCTCCACACCCGCGTCTGAGCGCCGGTCAGAAATCGCCGCCGCCGAAGTCGCCCCCGAAGTCGCCGCCCCCGAAGTCGCCCCCACCGCCCCAGTCGCCGCCGGCATCGCCACCGTCGCCGCCGTCTGAGCCGCCGTCGCCGTCGCCGCCGTCACCGGCGTCCATGCCGTCCTGGTAGCCGTCGGAGTAGGACCCGTCGCCACCACCGAAGCCCCCCGAGAGCAGCGAGCCGAGGAACAGCCCGGGCAGCAGTCCGGACATGGCGAACGGTGAGAAGTAGCCCTGCGCGTACGGGCCGTAGCCGGGGCCGCCCTGCCAGTAGGGCTGGCGGCCGGCGCCGACCGGCACCTTGCGCACGTCGGGCTCGGCGCCGTCGCGGACCCGTTCCGCATCGGCCGGGCACGCCGGCACCGAGCGCGGCACGCCGCCGGGCGGGGCCCAGTCGACGTTCTCGCTCGACGGTCCGTGCTGGGGGTTGAAGAAGCACGGCGGCAGCCGGGCCGGCACCGGCTCGCCGGCGAGGCGCGCCTGCACGCAGGCGACGGCGTACCGGCCGTCCTCGAGGATCCCGGTGATGCCGCGGATGTCGTCCGGCTTCGTCACCCGGTCCAGCGCCGACTTCGCCGCGTCGTAGGCGTCGAGCGCCCGCCGGTAGTCCTGGCGGGTGGCTTCGTCCAGCTGGCGGCCGGCGGTCTCGGTGTCCAGCAGTGCGACGTCCTCGCCGAGCCGGGTGACGTCCTCCTCGGCGACCGACTTCACCGACTGCAGCGTCTCGAGCTCCCGCTGCTTCTTGCGGTTCTGCGACCTGATGACGAGGAACGCGATACCGATGCCGATGATGATGACCAGGATGAGCGGGTCCATGGCCGGTCAACTCCCCCCGTTGCCGAGCGGTTCCTGGACGACCGCTGTCAGTCCTTGATCTCGCACATGACCGCGCCGCGGCGCGTGCTTCCCCGTCGTCGTGGTCGCGCAACCCGAAGTGGACCGGTTCGACGCGGCGAGTTCCGCCGTTCAGCCGGTCCGCTCGGGGCGGGCCGCACCGATCCCACTGGCCGGCTGGCCGGTGAAGCTCAGTCCTTGATCTCGCAGATGACCGCGCCGTTGGTCACCGTGGCGCCCACCTCGGCAGTCAGGCCCGTCACGGTGCCGGACTTGTGCGCGGTGAGCGGCTGCTCCATCTTCATCGCCTCGAGGACGACGACCGGGTCA
>DASVBQ010000149.1:0-11374 GCA_036375795.1 Actinomycetes bacterium | reverse complement strand
CCACCCGGTGTCCGTGCCCGCGCTGCGTCGGGACGGCACCGAGGTCATGGTGTCGCTGCTCGTGCGCCGGGAGGTCCTCGGCGACGGCCGGATCGTCTTCATCGCCAGGCTGGGCACGCCGTGACCCCGGCCGAGACTGCGGACCTGGCCGAGCTGCTCGACGCGAAGCGCGCCGAGCTGGAGGCCGAGCTCGCGGCGCTCACCCGCGAGGAGGAGGACACGAGCGGCATCGCGTTCGGGAAGCGGGTCGGCGACGGCACGAGCGTCGCCGTCGAGCGCCTCGCGCTGGTGGCCGCGCACGACCGGCTGCAGGCGATGCTCGCCGATGTCCGCCGGGCGCAGGAGAAGCTCGACGACGGCACGTACGGCCGGTGCGACACGTGTGGGCGGCCGATCAGCGGGGAGCGGCTCGAGGCCCTGCCGTGGGCCACGCTGTGCATCGAGGACGCCGCCCGCCGCTGACCGGGCAGGTCACCGTCGCCCCGGTACGGTCGTGCCCCGTGCTCCCCTCCCTCTCCGCCGCGTCCGCCGGGCTGCTCGCCGTCGCGCTGAGCCTGCCGACGACGCAGGGCACGGCGTACGCCGCGGGTGACCCGGCCGGGTGGGGCAACCGGCGGCTGGCCGCGCAGCTGACGTTCTCGTGCGTGCACCTGGACGACCTCGGACGCGCCCGGCGGCACGCGCGGGCCGGCATCGGCGGCATCACGCTGCTCGGCAACGACCCGCCCGCCCACCTGCGTCGACGGCTCGCCGCGGTCCGCGACGCCGCACCCACGCGGGTTCTGCCGTTCGTCGCCAGCGACGAGGAGGGCGGAGCGGTCCAGCGACTGCGCCGGGCCATCTACCGGCTGCCGTCCGCGCGCACGATGGGCACCTGGCGCCCGGCCCGGGTACGGCGAACCGCGAACGACTACGCCGAGCGGATGCGACGCCTGGGTGTCCGGATGGACCTGGCGCCGGTTGCGGACCTCGCGGTCCCCGGCTACTACATCGACTCCCTCGACCGTGCCTTCTCGCGGGATCCGCGGCGGGTGTCCCGGCGGGTCCGGGCCTGGCGCCTCGGCATGCGTGCGGCCGGGGTGGCGACCGTGGTGAAGCACTGGCCGGGCCACGGTCAGGCCCGCAACTCGCACACCGGCCCGGCACGGGTGCCGCCGCTGGGGACCCTCGAGGGTCGCGACCTGGTGCCGTTCCAGCGTGAGCTGGCCGACGGCGCCCCGGCGGTCATGGTCGGGCACCTGTTGTCGAAGGGGCTGACCCGGCACGGAGTGCCGACCAGCCTGTCCCCGCGCGCGCTGCGCTACCTGCGCCGCTCCGCCGGCCCGGACACCGTCATCGTCACCGACTCGCTGGCCATGGCCGCCGCCAGCTCCTCGCTCGGCATCTCGCCGGCCCGCGCCGCGGTACGCGCCCTGCGGGCAGGTGCCGACTGGGCGATGCCCTGCGACGCAGCTCCGCTGCGTGCGGTGTCGGCCGTCCGGCGGGCGATCGACGACGGCACCATCCCGCGCGAGCAGGCGGTCCGGTCGGCGCGTCGGATCGTGGCCCTCAAAGCACGGTTCGGCCTGGCGCCTGATCACCGCTAGACTGGCTCGCGTTCTCCGGTGGCACCTGCCACCACTCCCGCGGGCGAGCTGCCCGCGTGGTCGTTCCACGAGACGTGTCCCTGACCGCTGTGCCCTCCGGGCCCGGCACGGTCAGCGCGGCCCTCCGGCGCGGCCTCAACACCGCATCGGAGTACCCACCCCGCATGTCCATGCCCGCCCGTCGCCGTCCGGCGAAGCCCACCCACTCCTCCTCCGGCCCTCGGTCGCAGCGCCGGCCCGCCGGCACGTCCCGCCCTTCCGGCAGCGACCGGCCCGGCAAGGCTGCCAAGGCCGCGCAGGCCCAGCGTGCCGCCGACCGTGAGCTCGAGACCTGGTTCGAGCAGGCCGCCGCCGCCAACCCCGCGCCGACCGAGACGTCCTTCTCCACGCTCGGCCTGCCGCAGCGGCTGGTCACCGCGCTCGAGCGCCGGGACATCAGGACCGCGTTCCCGATCCAGGCCGCCACCCTCGGCGACGCCCTCGCCGGTCACGACGTCCTGGGCCGGGCCAAGACCGGCTCCGGCAAGACGCTCGCCTTCGGGCTGCCGATGCTGGCCCGGCTCAGCGGTGAGCGGTCCGCTCCGCGGACGCCTCGTGGGCTGGTTCTCGTCCCCACCCGCGAGCTCGCCCTGCAGGTGCGCGACGCCCTCGAGCCCCTCGGCCACGCCATCGGCGTGAAGACGGTCGCCGTCTTCGGCGGCGCTCCGCTCGGCCGTCAGATCGCCACCCTGGAGCGGGGAGTCGACCTCGTCGTCGCCACGCCGGGACGGCTGCTCGACCTGATCAACCGCGGGTCCGCCACCTTGGCCGGCATCGAGGTCTGCGTCCTCGACGAGGCCGACCACATGGCAGACATGGGCTTCCTGCCCGACGTGACGCGCCTGCTGGACATGACCCCTGCCGGGTCGCAGCGGCTGCTGTTCTCCGCCACGCTCGACGGCGCGGTCGGCCACCTGGTCCGCACCTACCTGACCGCCCCGGTCGCCCGCGCAGTCGACCCGGCGGAGTCGCACATCACGACCATGGAGCACCGGGCGCTGGTCGTGCGCCACGAGCACAAGGTCGACGTGCTGGCCGAGATCGCCGCCCGGCCGGCCCGGACCCTGCTGTTCGTCCGGACCAAGCACGGCGCCGACCGGCTGGTGAAGCAGCTCGGCCGGCTCGGGCTGGAAGCGCAGGCCATCCACGGCAACCGCACGCAGGGCCAGCGCCAGCGGGCCCTGGACGCGTTCGCCCGCGGCCAGTCGCGGGTGCTCGTCGCGACCGACGTCGCGGCCCGCGGCATCCACATCACCGACGTCGACCTCGTCGTGCACGCCGACCCGCCCAACGACCACAAGGACTACCTGCACCGCTCCGGCCGGACTGCCCGCGCCGGCGCGTCGGGTGTCGTGGTCTCGGTGCTCTCCCCCGAGCAGGTCAAGGGCTCCCGGCACCTGTTCGGCCGGGCCGGCGTCGAGGTGAGCCCGGTCGAGGCCGGCCCGGGCAGCGCACCCGTGCGCGAGCTCGCCGAGTCGGGCGAGCCCGTGGTCGTGATGCGTGCTCCCACCCGGGCCTCCGACGCCGGACCAGCCAGGCCCGCCAAGGCTTCCAGGCCCTCCGGCCCGGGCGGCGCCGCCGGTGCCGGCGACGGCCAGCACCGTCACCGCCGCAGCCGCCAGCAGCGCCGCACCCGTCGCGCCGCCTGACCCGCACCGCCTGACCCGCACCGCCTGACCCTCGCTGCCTGACCCTCGCTGCCTGGCCTTACCAAGCGACCCACGCGGGGCCCCTACCTCCCGCCGCGTAGTGCCTTGCCGCAGAGTTGTGCGGCAGGGCACTACGCGCGGCGGTGGAGGGACCACCCGCGGGGCTGGCCGCCCCTGCTACCCCGTCCCGGCCGGCTGCGGTCAGGCCGGGAGGTCGAGCTCGAACCAGACGACCTTGCCCTCACCCCGCGGCGCGGTGCCCCAGCGGTCGCTGAGGGCGTCCATCAGCGGTACGCCGCGGCCGGCCTCGGCGAGCAGGTCCCGCTCGCCGGCGACAGGGCCGCGTGAGGTCTCGTCGGACACCTCGACGCGCAGCCGGTCGGGGAACCGCCACAGCTCGAGCACGACGTCGCCGCCGGTGTGGCGCAGCGCGTTGGTGACGACCTCGGACACCAGCAGCACACAGGTGTCCCGGATCTCGACCAGCTCCGGCGAGCCGACCAGGCCACCGATGAAGTCGCGGGCCGCCCGGGCGGCCCGGGGGTCGGCCCGGTCGACCACGGTCCGGGCCCGCACCGGCCGGTCGGCGTCCCGCAGCCCGTCGTGTCGGACGACCAGGACCGCGACGTCGTCCGAGCGCTGGCCACCGGCTTCCGCGGCGGCGACCAACCGGTCGGCCACGACGTCGAGGTCGTCGGTCGGGGTCTCCCGGAGCAGCGTGGCCAGGGCGGCCAGCCCGACGTCGAGGCTGCGGCGCGCGTCCTCGACGAGCCCGTCGGTGAACAGCGCGACGACGTCCCCTCGGCCCAGGACGACCTCGCTGGTGCGGTACTCCTCCTCGGGGACGACGCCCAGCGGCGGCCCGATCGGAGCGTCAAGCGAGGTGACCCGCCCCTCGGCCGAGCGCAGCAGCGGCGGCGGGTGCCCGGCCAGGGCCAGGCTCGCGGTGCCCGAGCGAAGGTCGAGCGCCAGGTAGCAGCAGGTCGCGAACAGGCTCGGGTCGAGGTCTCCCATCAGCCGGCTCGTCCGCGACAGCACGGCGGCGGGCTCGTGCCCCTCGGCGGCGTAGGCCCGCAGCGCGTTGCGCAGCTGTCCCATCACGGCGGCTGCCCGCATGTTGTGCCCCTGCACATCACCGATGACGAGACCCACGCGCTCGCCGGGCAGCTCCAGCAGGTCGTACCAGTCGCCGCCGACGCCCATGCCGTCCGTCGCCGGCAGGTAGCGCGCCCTGGCCACCAGTCCGGCCGGCTCGGGCAGCGCCCGGGGCAGCAGGTGCGACTGGAGCTCGGCCGCCAGCGTGCGCTCCGACTCGCGCAACCGCGCCCGGGCCAGGGTCTGGGCGATGAGCCCGCTGACACCGACCAGCAGCGACCGTTCCTCCGGAGCGAAGTCGTGCTCGTCGTCGAAGCTCACGGTGAGGCTGCCGAGCGCCCGGCCGGAGACCGTGAGCGGCAGGAACGCCCAGGCGTGCTTGCCGGTGGCCTCCACGAGCTCCGAGCGGCGCGGGAACAGGCCCAGGTACGACTCCCGCGAGGGCAGGAAGAGCGGCTCGCGGGTCCGCAGCACCTGCGCGATCGGTGAGTTCTCCTGCACGTCGAGGACGTCGAGCATCTGCACCGCCGGCGGCTTGTAGCCGGCGTGCCCGGCCAGCTTGAGCCGGCCCGACTCGACGAGCGACACGAGCATCCCGGTCGCGCCGAACGCCGGCAGCACCATCGTCGCGACCGTGTCGATCGACTCCGCCAGAGTGTCGGCTTCGGTGAGCGCGGCGGTGTACGCCAGCACCCGGCGGGCGAGCTCCGGGCGGGTGATCTCGCGCTCTTCCTCGACCTCGGCGGCCCGCAGCGCGGTCACGTCGGCAACGAAGACCGACAGGCCGCCGTCCGACGCCGGCACCAGCCGCAGCTGGAACCACTGCTCGGTGTCCACGACGTACGTCGTGAGGATCCGGGTCTGACCGGTCCGCACAGCGTCCCGGAACACCTCGTCCTGCCCGCTCGCGACGACGGCCGGCCACACGTCCCACAGACTGCGCCCGACCGCGGCCTGACCGGCACCGATGAGCACCTCGGCGTTGCGGTTGAGGAACGTGACCCGCCAAGCGGCGTCGACCGCGAGGAACGCGTCGGCCATGTGCTCCAGCGCCCGGGCCACGGTGTCCCGCGCCAGACGCAGATCGGTCGAGTCGCGGGCCACGCCGAGCATCCGCCGGGGCTTGCCGTCGGCATCGGGCACCACCCGGCCTCGGGCGTCGACCCAGCGGATCGAGCCGTCCGAGTGCCGGATCCGGTACTCCGCGTGGTAGTCCCCGCAGGTGTCGAGCGCGTGCTGCACGGCCTCCTGAACGGCCGGCACGTCCTCGGGCAGGAGGGTGGCCCAGAAGGTCTCGATCCGGGAGTCGAAGCGGGCCGGGTCGATGCCGAAGATGTGGCAGATCCGCTCGTCCCAGACGAGCACGTCGTCACGGAGGTCCCAGTCGAACGACCCCACCTCCGCGGCCGCCATCACCAGGTCGAGGCGGATCCGCCCCTGCTCGTCCTCGGGCGAAGGCAGACGGTGCACCGGCTCAGCCACCGAAACCCGCCTCCCGCCCCCAGCGTCTCCTCCGGCGAAGTCTGACACGCTGAACGCCATGAGCGAGCACCCTCGAGCCGGTCAGCCCGCCGAGCCGGCCGACCTCGTCGACGTGGCGCATCTGGTCACCGCGTACTACACCGAGCAGCCCGACCCGACGGTCCCCGAGCAACAGGTCACGTTCGGCACGTCGGGACACCGCGGTTCCTCGCTGGACCGGGCTTTCAACGAGGCGCACATTGCCGCGACGACCCAGGCGATCTGCGAGCACCGGGCCGCTGCCGGGGTGGCCGGCCCGCTGTTCCTCGGGCGGGACACGCACGCCCTCTCCGAGCCGGCCTTGGCGACGGCCCTGGAGGTGCTGGCCGCCAACGACGTGACGGTCCTGGTCGACAGCCGGGACCGCTACACGCCGACCCCTGCCCTGTCGCACGCCATCCTCCGGCACAACCGCGACCGCTCCGCTCCGCGCGCCGACGGCATAGTCGTCACGCCGTCGCACAACCCGCCCCGGGACGGCGGCTTCAAGTACAACCCGCCGGACGGTGGCCCGGCCGGCAGCGACATCACCAAAGCGGTGCAGGATCGCGCGAACGAGATCTTGCGCGGCGGCCTCGCCGACGTACGCCGGGTGCCGCTGGCACGGGCCCGGGCCGCCGTGACGACGAGGGCGTACGACTTCCTCGCGGCCTACGTCGACGACCTGCCCTCGGCGCTGGACCTCGACGCGGTCCGCTCGGCGGGCGTGCGCATCGGCGCCGACCCCCTCGGCGGCGCCAGCGTCGACTACTGGGGGGAGATCGCAGAGCGGCACCGGCTCGACCTGACCGTCGTCAACCCGCTGGTCGACCCGACGTGGCGCTTCATGACGCTCGACTGGGACGGCAAGATCCGCATGGACTGCTCGTCGCCGTTCGCGATGGCCTCGCTCATCGGCAAGCGGGAGTCGTACGAGATCGCGACCGGCAACGACGCGGACGCCGACCGGCACGGGGTCGTCACACCCGACGCCGGACTGCTCAACCCGAACCACTTCCTCGCGGTCGCGATCGAGTACCTCTACGCGCACCGCGACGGCTGGCCGGCCGAGGCGGGCATCGGCAAGACACTGGTCAGCTCCAGCATGATCGACCGGGTCGCCGAGAGCCTGGGGCGCCGGCTGGTCGAGGTGCCGGTCGGGTTCAAGTGGTTCGTGCCGGGGCTGTTCGACGGCTCGGTGGCCTTCGGCGGCGAGGAGTCGGCGGGCGCGTCGTTCCTCCGCCGTGACGGCAGCGTCTGGACGACCGACAAGGATGGCATCCTGCTCTGCCTGCTTGCGTCGGAGATCCAGGCGGTGACCGGTTCCTCGCCGTCGCAGCGCTACCGGTCGCTGGTGGACCGGTTCGGCGACCCGGCCTACGCGCGGGTGGACGCGCCCGCGACCCGCGAGGAGAAGGCCGTGCTGTCCCGCCTCTCCCCGGACCAGGTCACCGCCACCGAGCTGGCCGGCGAGCCGATCACGGCGACCCTCACCGAGGCGCCGGGCAACGGGGCGGCGATCGGCGGGCTGAAGGTGACGACCGGGTCGGGATGGTTCGCGGCGCGCCCGTCGGGCACCGAGGACGTGTACAAGATCTACGCCGAGAGCTTCCGCGGGCCGGAGCACCTCGCGCAGATCCAGGCCGAGGCGCGCGAGGTGGTCGCCGCCGCACTGAAGGGGTGAGCCGGTGCAGCTGCGGGTGATGACCGAGCCGCAGGAGGGCGCGACGTACGACGACCTCCTGGCCGTGGCGCGGGAGGCGGAGCGGCTCGGGTTCGACGCCTTCTTCCGGTCCGACCACCTCCAGCGGATCGCGCCCGGCGACCCGGGCCCGGGCCCGACCGACGCCTGGGCGACGTTGGCCGGGCTGGCCCGCGACACCTCGCGGATCCGCCTCGGCACGATGGTCTCCGCGGTGACCTTCCGGCTGCCCGGTGTCCTCGCGGTCACGGTCGCCACCGTCGACGCGATGAGCGGCGGCCGCGTCGAGCTCGGCCTGGGCAGCGGGTGGTTCGGGACCGAGCACGCGTCGTACGGCGTGCCGTTCCCGCCCGTCACCGAGCGCTTCGACCTCCTCGAGGAGCAGCTCGAGATCGTGACCGGGCTGTGGGCCACGCCGCGAGGCGGCAGGTTCTCCTACGACGGCGCGCACTACACGCTGACGGACAGCCCGGCGCTGCCGCGACCGGTGCAGCAGCCGCGTCCGCCCGTGGTCATCGGCGGCAAGGGCCGCAGGCGCACGCCGGCGCTCGCCGCCCGCTTCGCCGACGAGTACAACGTGCCGTTCGACACCCTCGACGTGACCGGCGAGTGCTTCGACCGGGCCCGGCTGGCCTGCCACGAGGCCGGCCGCGACCCGGCCACGCTGCGGCTGTCCGCCGCGCAGACCCTCGCCGTGGGTCGGGACGAGGCGGAGGTACGCCGGCGGGCGGTCGCGATCGGCGACGAGCCCGACGCGATGCGACCGCGGTCGCTCGCCGGGACGGTCGACGAGGTCGTCGACAAGATCGGCCGGTTCGGGGACCTGGGCGCAAGCAGGATCTACCTGCAGCTGATGGACCTGGACGATCTGGACCACCTGCGGCTCGTGGCCGCGGAGGTCGCGCCCCGGCTGCGCTGATCCGGCCGCCAGGCTCTGCCGCTGTCAGGTGGCCGCAGCGACCAGGTGCGACAGGGAGTCTCGCCGGTGCGCGTGCCAGCCCTGGAGCCAGGTGCCGAACTGCCCCGGCGGCATCGGGCGAGCCACCAGGTACCCCTGCGCGAAGTGGCAGCCCATCTCGGTCAGCTCGCGCCAGGCCTGGTGGGTCTCGACGCCCTCGGCCACCACGTCGAGGGCGAGGTTGCGTCCCAGGTCCACGATGGACCGCACGATCATCAGGTCGTCGCCGCCCGGGCTCATCTCCCGCACGAAGCTCTTGTCGATCTTGAGTTCCTGGACCGGGAGCCGCCGGAGGTTCGACAACGACGAGTACCCGATGCCGAAGTCGTCGATCGCCAGCCGCACCCCGAGCGCGCGCAGCCGCTGCAGCGACTCGATGGCCGCCTCCGGATCGCTCATGACGGTGCTCTCGGTGATCTCCAGGGTCAGCAGGTGGGGTGCCACAGCGTGCCGCGCGAGCATCGCGGCCACCTCGTCACAGAGGTCGACGTCGGTCAGTGACCGGGCCGACAGGTTGACCGCCACCCCGATGGCGAGTCCGTCGTCGTGCCAGGACCGACAGGACCGCAGCGCCCGGTCGAGCACCTGTCCGGTGAGCTGTCGCATCAGGCCCGCACGCTCGGCCAGCGGGATGAACTCGTCCGGACCGAGGACCCCGTGCAGCGGATGGTCCCACCGGGCCAGGACCTCGACAGCATTGACGGCACCCGTTGCCAGGTCCGCCTTCGGCTGGACGTGCACGGTGATGCCGCCCTGCTCCAGCGCCGTCCGCAGGTCCATGACCAGGGCCAGCCGCGCCGGGCTCGACGTGTCGAGGTCCGCGTCGTAGACCCGGACACCGCCGCCGGCGCTCTTGGCCGCGTACATCGCCACGTCCGCGCGCTTGAGCAGGCCGCTCGCGTCCCTGGCTTGGGACGGGGCGAGCGACACCCCCAGGGAGGCGCCCACCTGGACGGGGATGCCCTCGAGGTCGGTCGGGTGCTGCAGAGCGCCCAGCACGTGCAGCGCGACGGCCCGCGCCGTCGTCCCGTCCGCGCAGTCCGGCAGCAGCAGCGCGAACTCGTCACCACCGAGCCGGGCCACCGTCGTCGTCGCACCGGCAGCCTGCGACGTGCGGGCGGCGACGACCTTGAGCAGGTCGTCACCGTGCTGGTGGCCGAGGGTGTCGTTGACGTCCTTGAACCCGTCGAGGTCCATGATCATCACGGCGCAGCCCCGGCTCACGCCCTGACGCACCCGGTCGAGCTCGTCGGCGATGCGCCGCTGCAGCAGGACGCGGTTGGGCAGGCCGGTGAGCGCGTCGTGCAGCGACTCGTGCCGGAGCTGGTCGATGAGCCGGCTGTTCTGCAGGGCGATCCCCGCATGGTTCGCGACCGTCTCGAGCAGCCGCATGTCGCTGACGTCGAAGGTGCGCACGTCGCCGAGCCGGTCCGCGACGGCGAGCGTGCCGATGACGCCGGCGTCGCCGCGCAGGGGCACCACGATCGCCTCGCGCGACCGCCGCGCGGCGAGGTGCGCCCGCGCCTTGGGGTCTCGGGTGCCGCGCGGCATCAGCAACGGGGTGATCTCGTCCTCGGGGCCCGGGATGGTCGGGTCGCCGGCGGCGACGACCAGGTTCTCCCGGAGCAGCCGGCCGCTGGGGCTCAACGCCACCCGGACCACGCTGTCGTTCGTGCCGAAGAACGTGATCTCGGCGTGCTCGCTGCGCAGCAGCTCCTTGGCCTGGGCGAGGACGCTCCCGAGCGTCTCGTTGACCTCGGGAGTGCTCGTCACGGCCTGGCTGAACCGGTACAGCCGCTCGAGGCTGAGGTGCCGGTCCGAGAGCCGCGAGTAGGTGCGGTAGCCGATGACGAGGAACGCGCCCGCCCCGCAGGCGGGCAGGAGGCTCAGCGCCGACGCGTCGTACGCGTAGGTGCCGACCATCGCCACGGTTCCGACACCGAGCGCAAGGGTCGGGTAGATCGCGATCTCGGACACGATGTTGCGCAGGGACAGGGAGCGCTCGTGCAGGCCGATGACCAGCTGGGTGGCCACCGCATCGAGCAGGGCGGCGGCGCCGATCGCCACGTACGTCGCGACCATCCACCGCCATCCGAACGCGGGGGCATCGCCACGGACCAGCTGGTACAGCGCGACGGCCAGCACCGCGTCGGTCGTCTTCAGGGTGAGGTTGTATGCGAGCTTGAGACCCCGCTGACGGCGGTGCAGGACATAGGCAAGCGCTCCCCCCGTCAGGAGGCCCGCGACGAGCGTCCCCGCCCCGGCGAAGACGAGCCCGAAGACGAGAGGGATCTCGCTGAGCGCCAGCGTCTGCGCCTCGCGCTTGACCTGGATGTGCAGGACGAAGATCTCCGCGACGGCGAACGTCACGGTGAGCCAGGCGTAGGACGCCAACGCGGCCGGCGACACCGCGCCGGGCCGCAGCCCGGTGAGCACGGCGAGGACCGCCGTGACGGCGAGCAGGCAGGCCACGACAGCCGCGACGCCCCACCATTGGGGCGGGCGGCGTGCGGCCCGCAGCAGGCCGGTCGAGCGCCGTCGAGTCATGGTCCCCCCTCGGTGGTGTATCGACGGCCGGGGCGCAACATTGAGTTCGCCCCGGCCGTCGATGCGCGCACTGACGCCTCCCTCAGCGCCAGCCACCTGTCGCCCAGGCCGACCCTGCCCAGGAGGAGCCGGCCCACGAGGACCCGGCCCACGAGGAGCCGGCCCAGGAGGAGCCGGCCCACGACGAGCCGTTCCACACACCGCTGGCCCAGGACGAGCCGGCCCACGACGAGCCGGCCCACGACGAGCCCGCCCAGGACGAGCCGGCCCACGACGAGCCGTTCCAGAGCCCGCCCTG
>DASVBQ010000138.1:0-6993 GCA_036375795.1 Actinomycetes bacterium | reverse complement strand
GCCCGGACGACGTCGTTGAGGAAGCGCCGGGACAGCTGCACGCGCAGGCAGGCAGCCCCGAGCTCCTGCAGCAGCTCGCGCCCCGCGGGGTCGGCCTCGAGGTCAGCGACCACGTCGGGGTCGGCGAAGGCGGCCCGCAGGGCGCGGGTCAGGTCGCTCTCGGCCATCTCCCGGGCGGTCTGGTCGTCCAGCCCGTCCGCCTCCCGCGCCTCCTGCGCGGCGTCGGCCAGCAGCAGGCCGGTCGCCGGGTCGAGCCGGCCCCACGACGCGAGCTGCATGGCGACCGATGCCCGGCGGACGAGCTGCGCGTCCAGAGCGCTGCGTGCTCCCTCGAGCCGGGCGTGCAGCCGGTCGAGACGCGTCGCGCTGAACGTGAGGTACCAGCCGACCACCAGCAGCAGTGCCAGCACCCACAGGACGACGGAGACGCTGGGGCTGCCCACGCCGCGCAGCCTATGTGCCGCGGCTAGCGGCGAAGGCGGTCACGCCATGGCCGTACGTCGGCCTCCCCGACCGCTCCGGCACCGGCGGCGACCATCTCGTAGACGGCGATGATCTCGTCGCCGACGGCCGACCAGTCGAAGCGCCGCACCCAGCCGCGGGCCGCCGAGGTGAGCGCTGCCCGACGCGGCTCGTCGCCGAGCACGGCGAGCAACGACCGCTCCAGCGCGGGCACGTCGCCGACCGGGAACAGCTCGCCCACCCGCCCGTCGTCGAGCACCCGACGGAACGCGTCCAGCTCCGAGGCCAGCACGGGCGCGCCCGCGGACATCGCCTCGACGAGGATGATCCCGAAGCTCTCTCCACCCAGGTTCGGCGCGACGTACACGTCGACGGTCCGCAGCAGCCGGGCCTTGTCCGCCTCGCTCACGACCCCGAGGAACGTCACCGCCTCACGCACCGATGCCGGCAGGTCCTCCACCGCCTCCTTCGCGTCGCCGCGCCCCGCCACGAGCAGTTGTACGCCGGGACGCTCGGCCACCACCCGCTCCATCGCGGCGAGCAGCGTCGGCAGGCCCTTGCGTGCCTCGTCCAGCCGGCCGATGAAGCCGATCGTGCCGGCCGCACCACGCCAGGCCGGCTGCGGCTCGGCGGCAGCGAACCGGTCGACGAACACGCCGTTCGGGATGAGCACCGCATCGCCGCCGACGTGCTCCACGAGAGTGCGCCGGGCGTCCTCCGACACGGCGATCCGGGCGCCGATCTTCTCCAGCGCCGGCTCGAGCACCGGCGACGCGGCGAGCATGGCCCGGGACCTGAGGTTCGACGTGTGGAACGTCGCCACGATCGCCCCCGTCGCCGCCCAGCAGGCGAGCAGGGACAGCGACGGCGTCGCGGGCTCGTGGATGTGCAGCACGTCGAACTGGCCCTCGCGCAGCCAGCGGCGCACCCGGGCAGCCGACAGCGGGCCGAAGTTCACCCGCGCGACGGAGCCGTTGTAGGGAACGGGCACCGCCCGCCCGGCGGGTACGACGTACGGCGGGAGGGGCGTGTCGTCGTCGGCCGGCGCCAACACGGAGACCTCGTGACCGCGGTCGACCAGGACCTCGCTGAGGTCGCGCACGTGGTACTGCACCCCGCCGGGGACGTCCCAGGAGTACGGACAGACGATCCCGATCCTCACGGGGTGCCCCGGTGGCGCTCGGCGGGCGACGGCAGGTCAGCCAGCCACAGCGGCTGCAGCATGTGCCAGTCCTGCGGGTGCTCCCGGATCGCGGCGCCGAACTGGTCCGCGACCTGCTGGGTCATGGTCGTGACCTTCTCACGCGTCCGGCCCTGCGCGGGGGGTTCGACCTCGTCGTGGAACCGGATGACCAGCCGCGGGACCCCGTCGGTCCCTTCCTCGTGCCAGATGCTCACGGGATGCAGGGCGGCGCCGGTGCGCAGGGCGAGCATGGCCGGACCGGGCGGCATGCGGGTGCCCTCCCCCAGCAGGTCCACGTCGATCCCGGACGCTCGAAGGTCGCGGTCGGCGAGCAGCGGCACCAGCCGGCCGGCCCGCAGCCGGGCCGACAGCGTGTCCAGCAGGTCCCCGTCGCCACCGGTCAGCGGCAGGATCTCCATGCCCAGCCCCTCCCGGTAGGCGAGGAACCGCTCGTAGAGCCGCTCCGGGCGCAGCCGCTCTGCGACCGTCACCACGGGGGCACCCGTCAAGGACGCCCAGGCCCCCGCATGGTCCCAGTTGCCCATGTGCATCAGCGCGGCGACGACCCCGCGGCGCCCCTCGCCGACGTTGTCGCGCAGGTGGTGCTCTCCCTCGACCCGGACGGTCGACACGACCCGGTCGCGGTCCCAGTTCGGCAGCCGGAACACGTCGCACCAGTAGCGCAGGTAGGACCGCAGCCCGGCCCGCGTCAGGCGACGCAGCTCCTCGTCCGTAGCCTGCGGGCGAGCACGGCGCAGGTTGCGTTCGAGGCGTAGGACCGCCGGGCCGCGCCGGCGCCACATGACGTCCGCGACGAGCTCGAAGACCCGATAGGCGGCCCGCTCGGGCAGTCGACGCACGATCGCCCACGCCCCGGCGTACAGCCGGTAGGTCAGCGCCTCGCGCACGTCAGGGTGCTTCGGCGAGTGCCTGCCGGCGCACGGCCAGCGCGCGCTGCGCGATCGTCACCGTGCTGCCGACGGCGATGTACCAGAGCGCCAGCGCCTGGACGTACGGCACACCGAGCCCGTCGAGCCCCGTGGCGACGAGCACGATCACGAGCCGGTCGGCCCGCTCCGTGATGCCCACGTTGGCGGTCATGCCGAGCCCTTCGGCACGTGCCCGCGCGTAGGAGACCACGGCACCGGTGGCCAGGCAGTACACGCTCAGGGCCACGAGCAGCAGGTCGTCGCCGTCGCCGGCGTACCAGAGCGCGATGCCGGCGAAGACCGCCGCGTCGCCGATTCGGTCGAGCGTCGAGTCGAGCCACGCACCCCACCGGCTGGAGCGCTCGGTCATCCGGGCCATGGTCCCGTCGACGAGGTCAGCGAACACGAAGCAGGTGATGACGACGGTGCCCCAGAAGAACTCGCCCAACGGGAAGAAGGCCAGCGCACCGACCACCACGCCGATGGTGCCGACGAAGGTCACGACGTCCGGACTCACGCCGCGCCGCACCAGGAAGGCGGCCGTCGGCGTGAAGATGCGGGTGAACAGCGCGCGCGCGAAGCGGTTGAGCATGCGGTGATCGTCCCCGATCAGGGCAGGAGGCAGGGTGGCGTGCGCCTGGATCGTAGCGACGACCGTCCGCCCACCGGCCCTGCCGCTGGCCTGCACAGCGCCCGTCATGGGCTCCGGGCCGGCGGGACGGCCCGGAGCCGGACGGTCAGGCGTGCCCGATCGCCTGCGGCGCCGCGGCGATGGTGGGCAGGTGCTCGCGCACCATGTAGCCGCTGGCCACGACCACCCACGCGGTGCTCAGCAGGAACGGCACCAGCGTCATGACCGGGCCACCGGGGACGAGCGACCCGTCCTGGTTGAAGATGCCGAAGGCGCCCACGACCGCGACGACGGCGCTCAGCCCGGCGAACCAGGCCGTCCACCGGGGCAGCATCCCGCTGGCGGCAATGCCCACGGCTGCCGCCGTCAGCGGAAGAGCGGCGGCGATGCCGATGGTCGTGAAGACCATCGACGCGATGACGTACATCGTCGTCAGCGTGGCACCGCTGACCGCCGTGAAGGCCAGCGCGCCGAGAAGGTTCGCGCCGACGAACAGCATCGCGGACACCAGTACGACACCCGTGATGACGACCCACGGCACGTCGCTGCCGGGCATCCGTTCCCGCAACGCCTGCGCCAGCGCGGCGGCGAACGCGACCAGGCACACCGCCGCGACACACGTCAGCAGGGCCTGGGCCAGCACCTGGTTCTTGTTGTCGGCGAAGTGACCGGCGATCTGCGCGGTCGAGTCGTCGACACGCGGCGGGCTGCCGGCCATGAAGTAGCCGACCAGCACGGTGACGGCGTACGCCAGCCCCGCGTAGCCGCCCCAACGGATCTCGTGCCTCTCCTCCATGCAGACCACCTCCGACGAACATGGAGAGCACTCCCCCGCTACCTCGAGCATGATCCGGCCCATACCGCTGTCAAGAAGGAATGTGCGGCTTTCGCCGACCGCGGCAAGGTCCGTGCCACCCGAGGACGTTCGGCCCCTTGTGCTCACCTGTGTCCCGGGTGAAGGCTGCGAGTCCTGGAGAAATGCAGACGCTGGACGGAGGCGGTCTTCGATGGTGCAGACGAGCAGTGGTCCCGGGGCCGCCGGAGGCGCACCGGCGGCCGACCAGCCCGGATCCGTGCGCAACGTCGTGCTGGTCGGCCACTCGGGAGCCGGGAAGACGACTCTCGTGGAGGCCCTTCTGGCCGCCACGGGAACGATCAACCGGGCCGGAAGGGTGGAGGACGGCTCCACAGTCAGCGACTTCGACGAGGCCGAGCAGCGACAGCAGCGCTCGGTCTCTCTCGCGCTCGCCCCCCTCGTGCACGCGGGGGTCAAGGTGAACCTGCTCGACACCCCGGGCTACGCCGACTTCGTGGGCGACCTCCGAGCCGGGCTGCGGGCGGCCGACGCGGCACTGTTCGTCGTGTCCGCCGTCGACGGGGTCGACGGGGCGACCAGGATGCTCTGGGAGGAGTGCGCCGCGGTCGGCATGCCACGCGCCGTCGTCGTCACAAAGCTCGACAAGGAGCGGGCGGACTTCGACGAGGCGGTCGCCGTCTGCCAGCGGGTGTTCGGCGACGGCGTGCTGCCGCTGTACCTGCCGATGGCCGCCGACGACGGCAGCCCGGCGGGCCTGATCGGCCTGCTGTCGCAGAAGGTCGCCGACTACTCCGGCGGCACCCGGGTCGAGCGCGATCCCGACCCCGAGCACCTGCCGCTGATCGAGGCCGCCCGCGGCGCGCTCATCGAGGGCATCATCGCCGAGTCCGAGGACGAGAGCCTGATGGACCGCTACCTGGGTGGCGAGGACATCGACCTGAAGGTCCTGATCGACGACCTGGAGACCGCCGTGGCGCGCGGCTCGTTCTATCCGGTGCTCGCCTCGGCCTCCACCACCGGGCTCGGGATGACCGAGCTCCTGGACGTCATGACCCAGGGGTTCCCGTCACCGTTGGAGCACGAGGTGCCGCCGGTGACCAGCCCGGACGGCGCACCACGCGGGCCGCTGTCTTGCGACCCCGCCGGTCCGCTCGTGGCCGAGGTCGTCAAGACCACCACCGACCCGTACGTCGGCCGGATCTCGATGGTGCGCGTGTTCTCGGGCACGCTGCGCCCGGACACCACGGTCCACGTCTCCGGCCACTTCCTGGCCGACCGCGGCCACGAGGACCACGACGTGGACGAGAAGATCGGCGCGATCACGTCACCGCTTGGCAAGACGCAGCGCACGGTCCCGCAGGCCATCGCGGGCGACATCTGCGCGGTGGCGAAGCTGACCCGGGCCGAGACCGGCGACACGCTCTCCGGCAAGGACGATCCCCTGCTGATGGAGCCCTGGGTCATGCCGGAGCCGCTGCTGCCGGTGGCCGTCGTGGCGAAGTCCAAGGCCGACGAGGACAAGCTGTCCCAGGGCATCGGCCGGCTTGTCGCCGAGGACCCGACACTGCGGCTGGAGAACAACTCCGAGACGCACCAGCTGGTCCTGTGGTGCATGGGCGAGGCACACCTCGACGTCCTGCTCGACCGGCTCAAGAACCGCTACGGAGTCGACGTCGAGTCGGTGCCGCTCCGGGTCCAGCTGCGCGAGACGTTCGCCGGCAAGGCCGCGGCAAAGGGTCGCCACGTCAAGCAGTCCGGCGGCCATGGGCAGTACGCCATCTGCGACATCGAGGTCGAGCCCCTCGAGTCCGGGGCCGGGTTCGAGTTCGTCGACAAGGTGGTCGGCGGAGCGGTGCCCCGCCAGTTCATCCCGTCGGTGGAGAAGGGTGTCCGGACCCAGATGGAGCGCGGCGTCGCCGCGGGCTACCCGGTGGTCGACATCCGGGTCACCCTGCTCGACGGCAAGGCGCACTCGGTCGACTCGTCGGACATGGCCTTCCAGACCGCCGGTGCGCTGGCCCTGAAAGAGGCGGCCAAGGCGACCCGGATCCACATGCTGGAGCCGGTCGACGAGGTGTCGGTGCTGGTCGCCGACGAGTACGTCGGCGCGGTGATGAGCGACCTGTCGACCCGGCGCGGCCGGGTGACGGGCACCGAGCCGGTCGGGAGCGGCCGGTCGATGGTGAAGGCCGAGGTGCCGCAGATCGAGATCACGCGGTACGCCGTGGACCTTCGTTCGCTCTCGCACGGCACCGGCAACTTCTCCCGGACCTACCTGCGCCACGAGCCGATGCCGTCCCAGCTCGCCGCGAAGATCCAGGAGGATCAGCAACAGGCCTGACGCACCACGGGTCAGATGACTGGTGGCCGTGACCCGCGCGGGCTCACCGCGCGAGTCGCCGGCTGTGCGCCAGCGTGTGCGCGCCTTCCTCGAGCAAGGCGACGGCCTGCGCCAGGCCGGGTGCCGGATCACGGAGGCGGGCGGCCGCAGCAGACGAATCCGCCGTTGTCCACCGGTGCCGGTCCGTGGTTGCCAACAGGGTCGTCCGGGGATCGATGGCGTCGTACCCGAGATCGGGCGGCCCCACGACCACACGGGCGTCGAGGGTGAGCAGGCGGATGCCGAGCAGCCGGGCATGCACCACCGCGCGGATGACCGTCTCGCCGTCGCGCGCGTCACGTCCCGATCGGCGCCGCAGGCGGAGGGCTCGTCGGCCCTGCCGCGACGGTTCGGGGGCCGACGAGGTCGTCACCAGTTCACGATCGGCGCTGGGCACGCCGCGCGCCGTCCGTGCTGGTGATGCCGTTCTCCCGGGCGTAGGCCTCGAGCCGAGCGCTGTATGCCTCCAGCCGGTCACGCGCTCCGGAACCCTCGAAGCCCTCCGAGGCGCGGCGGGCCAGCTCGCGGATCTGCTCGTACCGCTCGCGGCCCGCCTTGGTCCCCAGGACGTAGCCGGACCCGAACATCGTC
>DASVBQ010000135.1:0-7523 GCA_036375795.1 Actinomycetes bacterium | reverse complement strand
GCCGCCGGACATCTCGCTCGGGCGGTGGTGCAGGCGGTCCCGCAGCGCCAGCGTGTCGACCACCTTGTCGATCCACTCGTGGTCCGGCTTGCGACCGCCGAGCCGCAGCGGCAGCGTGAGGTTCTCCAGCGCGGTGAGCGTTGGCAGCAGGTTGTACGCCTGGAAGATGAAGCCGACGCGGTCCCTGCGGAGCACGGTGAGGTCGTGGTCGCTCAGCGTGCTCAGGTCGGCGTCGCCGATGAACGCGTGGCCGGACGTGAGCGTGTCCAGGCCGGCGCTGCAGTGCAGCAACGTCGACTTTCCCGAGCCGGAGGGCCCCATGATCGCGGTGAAGCGTTCGCTCGCGAAGTCCACCGTGATGCCGTCGAGCGCCCGGACCTCGGTCTGTTCCTTGCCGTAGATCTTCCGCGCGTCGACCGTGTGTGCTGCCGCGGCCATGCCGGGCGGCGCGGGTGTCGGACGGGGAATGACGGGGGTGGTCATCGGAGCCTCCCTGCAAGGCTTTGCGTCGGTTCGTGTCCAGAGTCATCCCGACCACCCGGACCGTTGAGGGGCCGAAGGACCCTGGCCGAGGGACCTACGGCAGGACCACCGTGTGCGGAGTGAGGGGACTCACGGCCACGGCGGCCGGCGCCGCCGTGACCGTTCTGCTCGGCCTCGTGCAGTGCGCCCCGGCGGGGGACGACGACGTGGTCCGGCTGCGCGGGTCCCGTCTCGAGGTGGTCGGGGTCTGGTCCGAAACCGAGCAGGAGCGCTTCCGGGCGGTGCTCGGCCGGTTCGAGGCACGCACCGGTGCCACCGTGCGGTTCACCTCGGCGGCGGACGTGGGCGTGCCACGGATGCTCGAGCAGCGTCTGGCGGCGGGACGCCCGCCGGACGTCGCGCTGCTGCCGCAACCCGGACTGCTCCGGCGGCTGGCGACCGAGGGGTTGCTCGTGCGCCCGAGCCCACGTGTCGTGGCCGAGGTCCGGCGCAACTACTCACCCGTCTGGCGCCGGCTCGGGTCCTTCGACCACCGGGTCTACGGCGTCTGGTTCAAGGCAGCCAACAAGTCGCTGGTGTGGTACGACGTGGCTGCGTTCGAGCGTGCCGGGGTGGTCCCGCCCACGGACTTGGCCGGGCTGGTCGAGGTGGCACGGGCCCTCACCGCCACCGGGCTGCCGGCCTGGGCCGTGTCGGCCGAGGAGGGCTGGACGCTCACCGACTGGTTCGAGGACCTCTACCTGCGTCTCGCCGGCCCACGCCGGTACAACCAGCTCGCATCTCACCGCATCCGCTGGACGGACCCTTCCGTCGAGGAGACGCTGCGGGAGATGGCCAGGATCTTGCGCCCGTCCGACATCGCCGGTGGTGTCGCGGGCGCTCGCGCCACCGACTTCCAGGAGTCGGTGGTGATGACCTTCGGGCCGCAGCGCACGGCCGCGATGGTCCACGAGGCCGACTTCGTCGCGGGCGTCGTCACCAGCCGTACGACGGCGGAGCTGGGCGTCGACGCCGACGTCTTTCCCTTCCCCGACGGGGAGAGCGCCGCGCCCACTGTGGTCGGGGGCGGTGACGTCGCGGTGGTCATGAAGGCCTCGGACGCGGCGGACGAGCTGATGCGCTACCTGGCCTCACCGGACGCGGCTGCGGTCTGGGCCTCCCGGGGAGGCTTCGTCTCCCCGAACCTCAACCTCGACCTGTCGGTCTACCCCGACGACATCTCCCGCTTCGTCGCGCGCAGCCTGCTCGACGCCGGGGACGGTTTCCGGTTCGACCTGTCCGACCTGCAGCCGCCGGCCTTCGGCGGCCAGGAGGACACCGGCATGCAGCGTGAGCTGCGCGACTTCCTCACCCGGCGCGACGTCGAGCGCACTGCGACGCGGCTGGAGAACGCCGCCGCGGCGGCGTACGCCGGTGAGCGGACGGCCGCCGCCACAGGCCTCACGGCTGGGCGGTGAGCAGGCCGTGCCGTCGGAGCCAGCCGCGCGCCTCACCCGCGACGTCCTTGCCGGCGACGCCGACGCGCCAGTTGAGGAAGACGAGGTTGGCCGTGGTGAGCTGCGCCGAGACCCGGTCCAGGGTCTGGACCAGGCGGTCGCCGTACGCCCGCACCGCGCGGGACGAGACCACGGGCACGACGTTCTCCACGGGCTGCAGCCCCCGGTCGTCGGCCAGCAGGACGAGGTCACCCGCCGCCAGCCGGCCGTCCGTCGTGAACATCAGCGCCACGTCCACGACCCCTTCCTCGAGGGCAGCCGTCCGCTGCGCCTCGGTGGACAGGGGGACGAGGTCACGGAACTGCAGGCCGTAGACCCGGCGCATGCCGATCAGGCAGTACTCCCGTCCCGGGCACTCCGGTGGCATGCCGAAGACCATCCGCCCGGCCACGGGTCGCAGGTCGCTCACCTCGTCCAGCCCGAGCCGTCGCGCGGTCGCGCTGGTCACGACGAGCCCGTTCTGGTTGGAGGCGGTGGCCGGGGTGAGGGTCTGCAGCCGCCAGGCCGCCAGGGCGTCGTCCAAGGCAGCGCGCACCGCCACCGGGTCGCCGACGTCGACCGTGCTGTCGGGCGAAACGCTCGACAGTGCGGTGCCGAGGTACTCGGGAACGAGGTCCACCAGTCCCTGGCGCAGGGCCGGCTGGACGAGCTCACGCGGACCGACGTCGACCTCGCGGCGCACCGGGACCCCGACACCTTCGAGCGCCTGGGCGTAGATCTCGGCGAGCAGGTCGCTCTCCGGGAAGGAGAACGACGCGACCACGACCTGGGGGCCGCGCTGCGGGCCGGGCGCCGGTTGCGGCTGGTCCGCCTGGCAGCCCGCTCCGGTCAGCAGCAGCGCTCCGACGACCGCCACGGAACGGGCGCGCCGCCACCTGGAGCGTCTGCCGGGGGTCTGGCGCACCGTCCCCACCTCGACGTGCCGGTGACCTGACGTGGCCACGGTACCTGCGGGAGAGGACCGGCCGGGCGGGATCACGCCGGTCGTCTCCTCGGCCGGAACCGGGCGGCGGCGGAGGCCGTCCGGCGAACCGCCTCCCCTGCCCAGCCGCATCGAGTGGCGGACCCGAGCGTCGGCGTTGCTCGTCGCCGTGGTCCTCGTCCTCGCGGTCGTTCTGAGCACCGGGCCCGGGCTCCGGCTGGTCAGCGAGGTGGACGGGGTGGTGCTTCGCCTGCTCGCCCGGTTGCGTTCCGACCCCGTCACTGACGTGATGCAGGGCGTCGAGGCGCTCGGCGCGGAGCCCGTGGTGCGGGTGATCGCCTGGCTGACCCTGGCGATCCTGCTGGTGGCGCGGCGGTGGCGGCACCTGGTGGTCTACCTCGTCGTCACCCTCGCGACGACGCTGTTGGTCGCGGGGCTCGCGTCCGGGCTGGGCCGGCCGAGACCGGCGGACGTCGCGATCCTCGGTGAGTGGGAGGGGTACTCCTTCCCGTCCCGACCGGTGGCTGTGCTGTCGCTGGTCCTGGTTGCGGCACTGTGCACGGTGCTGCCGCCCGGGCGCGTCCGGGTGCGCGGTGCGGTCGCTGCGGCCGGGCTGGTCGGGCTGCTCGGCATCGCGCGGACGTATCTCGCTGTCGACCATCCGAGCGACGTCGTCGCAGCCGTGGTCCTCGGGGCGCTGCTGCCGTTGGCGGCGTTCCGGGTGCTCACGCCCGACGACGTCTTCCCGGTCACCTACCGGCGTACCGGCGGCGCGCACCTCGAGCTGTCACCGGCCCGGCACCAGGCGATCGTCCGGGCGCTGGACCAGCAGCTCGGCCTGACCGTCGAGTCGATCGAGCCGTTCGGTCTGGCGGGCTCGGCGGGCTCGACGCCGATGCGCCTGGGCATCCGCGCCGCCGACGGGGTCCGGTCCGACGTGTTCGGCAAGCTGTACGCCGTCACGCACCTGCGGTCCGACCGCTGGTACAAGTTCATGCGCACCGTCCTCTACGGCCGATTGGAGGACGAGAAGCCGTTCTCCACCGTGCGGCGCCTGGTGGAGTACGAGGACCACATGCTCCGGCTGCTGCGCGACGCCGGCCTGCCGACGCCTGCCCCGCACGGCTTCGTCGAGATCACGCCGGAGCGGGAGTACCTCATCGTCATGGAGTTCCTGGCCGACTCCCACGAGCTGGGGAGCGCGCCGGTCGGCGAGCGCGAGATCGACAGCGGGCTCCAGATCGTCCGCAAGCTCTGGGAGGCCGGGGTGGCACACCGCGACCTCAAGCCGTCCAACCTGCTGGTCCGGGACGGGCAGGTGCTGCTCATCGACGTGGCCTTTGCGACCGTGCGTCCGACCCCGTGGCGCCAGGCGGTCGACCTGGCGAACATGATGCTGGCCCTGGCCCTGGTCAGCTCCGCCGAGGAGGTCTACCGGCGGGCGCTGCAGCAGTTCGCCGCCGACGACATCGCCGAGGCGTTCGCCGCCAGCCGCAGCGTGACGCTGCCGACACAGCTGCGCACCCGGCTGCACGACGACCCCCGCGACCTGATCGCGGAGTTCCGGCGGCTGGCGCCGCAGCGCCAGCCGGTCTCGATCCAGCTGTGGAGCGTCCGGCGGGTCATGGTGACCGGCGGCGTCCTGCTCGCCGCTGTCCTCGCGATCGGTCTCGTCGCGAGCTATGCGCAGCTGGTGGGGCTGACATGAGGCGCGTCCGCCGCCCGGCCGCCCTGCTCGCCGGCCCGGCTGTGCTGGCGGGAACCCTCACCGGGTGCGCCTCGGTGGTGCCGACCGTCCCGGAGTGCACGGCGGCCGTCCGGCTGGCGCTGGTCGCCCAGTCGGTGCCCGCCGCGACGTACGTCCCGTGCCTCACCGAGCTGCCGACCGGCTGGACGGTCACCCGGTTCGAGGCCGAGCGCGGCCGTACGACCTTCTCGCTGCTCTCCGACCGGGCGGAGGGCCGCGAGGTCGACGTACGTCTCGCCGGCCGGTGCGACGTGACCGGCGCGACGCCCGAGCCGCCGCGCACCACCGGCGGCCGCACGTACCTGCGGCTGCGCAGCATCACCCCGCGCTACGCGGGCACGCTGTACGACGTGTTCCCCGGTGGCTGCGTGAGCTACCGGTTCGACTTCGCGAGGGGGCCGCACATCGCGCTGATGGCCGACCTCTTCGAGGCGGTGGACCTGCTGCCGCGCCGCCAGCTGCGGCTCGACGTCCGCCAGGAGCTCGGCCAGGAGCTGGACCCGTGACGGCGCCACGCTTCGCCGACCCGCTGACGAGAGTGGCGCTCGGCCTCGCGGGTCTCGCACTGAGCGGGTGGCGGATCGACAACGACCGGGTGAGCGAGCGCGAGCAGGCGGCGTTCCGTCGGGTCAACGACCTGCCGGACGGTCTCTACGGCCCGGTCTGGCTGGTGATGCAGACCGGCACGATCGGTGCGGTCCCGGTCGCTGCCGCAGTCGCCTTCGCGCGTGGTCGCAGGCCGCTGGCCGGGCGCCTCCTGGTGGGCGGGACGGCGACCTGGCTGCTGGCCAAGGTGGTGAAGCGGGTCTACCGCCGCCCCCGCCCCGGCTCGCTCCTGGCGACGGTGCACTTCCGCGGCGAGGAGGCGACGGGGATGGGCTACGTCTCCGGGCACGCCGGGGTGGCGGTGGCGCTGGGTCTGGCTGCCTGGCCCGAGCTCGACCGCGGCGGGCGAGCGGCGGTGGTGGCCGTCGTGCCGCTGGTGGGGGCGGCTCGGACGTACGTCGGGGCGCACCTGCCGCTCGACGTGCTCGGCGGCGCCGCGCTGGGTCTCGCCGTCGACGGTGCCGTCCACGGGGTCGCCGACTGGTCCGACCGGCTCAGGCGAACGGCACCCGCCAGGACCCGACGGCGACCGAGACCGCGGTCGCGAGCAGGACGGCCCCGAAGGTCCCCGCGATGAGCAGCCAGTCGCCGGTGCGCATCGGCTGCGGGCGCGCCACGGAGCGCTCGACGCCGGTGGCGCCGAAGCCGCGCGCCTCCATCGCGGCAGCCAGCCGGACCCCGCGCCGGATCGCCGCCACCAGGACGGTGAACACCTGCCCCGTGAACGATCGCAGCGCCGCGACGGGTGACCGGCCGGCGTCCAGGCCGCGGGCGCGGCGGGCCCGCCCGATCATGTGCCAGTCGGCGGAGAGCAGCGGCAGCAGCCGCAGCGCCGCGAGCGCCCCGTAGGCGAAGCGCGCCGGCACCCTCCACCGCTGGACGAGTGCGTCGGCCAGGTCCATCGGGTCGGTCGCGGCGAGCACGACGATGCCGGGCAGCGTCACAGCCAGCAGGCGGAGGGCGACCGATGCCGCCGTCTCCACGCCCGCGGTGGTGATCTCGACCGGCCCGAGGTCGAGCAGGACGTCTCCGCCCTGCACCGCGATCAGGTTGGCCACGCAGACGCCGGCGATGCCGAGGAGCAACGGCCACGACCGGCGGAGCAGCGTGCCCAGCCGGACGCCGCTGAACGGGAACGCCAGCGCCTCGATCGCGAGCAGCACGGCCGGCGTCACCGGGTCGAGGGTCAGCAGCATGCCGACCGTGATCACGAGGGCGGCCGTGATCTTCGCGACCGGGTTGCGCCGGGCCAGCGCGGTGTCCGGGTCCGGCGCCAGGGGCACCAGGACGCTCACCGCTCGGCCCTCACGCCCGGTTCGGCAGGATCGGATGCGAGACCACGCGCGCCAACAGCCGGACCCGCATCCGTTGTCGCGGGAACCGCGCGGTCCGGTGATCCTCCCGGTGCGGTCAGGCGCAGGCGTACGTCGGCCAGTGCCTCGACGAGCGCCTCGTCGTGGGTCACCGTCACGAGTGCGGCGCCCGCATCACGGAGGTCGGCGAGCAGCTCGGCCAGGGCCGCCCAGGTGAGGGCGTCCTGCCCGAACGTCGGCTCGTCGGTGACGACGACCTTCGGTGCTGTGGCGATCGCGGTCGCGACCGACAGCCGGCGTTTCTCCCCGCCGGAGAGCGTGAACGGGTTGGCGCCGGCGAGCCTGGTCAGGCCCAGTCGCTCCATCAGCTCGTCGGCCCGGGCCGTGGCGGCGGCCTCCGGCGTCCCCGCCCGTCGCGGCCCGACCAGCAGCTCGGCGTGCACCGTGGACGTGACGAACTGGTGCTCCGGGTCCTGGAACACGGTGCCGACCCGCGTCACCAGGTCGTGCCCGCGCCACCGCCACAGCGGCCTCGGCGGTGCCGGCGGGTCCAGGGCCGCCAGCGCGCTGACCTCGCCGCTGGTGGGCCGCAGCAGCCCCGCGAGGCACAGCGCGAGCGTCGACTTGCCCGAGCCGTTGGGCCCGGTGAGCGCCAGTGCCTCGCCCGCTCGGAGCAGTACGTCTGTCGACGGCAGCGCGTCGACGGACGTGGCCGGGTAGCGGAACGTCGCCGCCTCGGCCGCGATCAGGGGCTCCCCGGCGGGTGACTGGGCGCGTCGGCGCACGACCAGATGGAGGCCCGGCACCCACACCCCGCGCGCCGCCAGCCGGGGCCCCGAGCGGCGGAAGACCTCCTCGGCCGGGCCGTCCTCCACGACCCCGCCGCCGGTCTCGAGCACCACCGCACGGGTGACCAGGTCGACGACCTGCTCGACCCGGTGCTCGACCACGACGGC
>DASVBQ010000131.1:0-6759 GCA_036375795.1 Actinomycetes bacterium | reverse complement strand
TCACCCTGTAGTCCGGCGTCACCGTGGCCGTCGGCAGCACCGCGTTGGCGTTGCGGATCGCCTCACCGCCGGACGCGCTGAGCAGGTTGGCCAGGGACACCGCGCCGGCGTCGACGGACGGCCCGCTGACGGTGAACGCCGTGCCGTCGGCCGGGGTGCCGCCCACCCAGTCCTGGGTGAGCTCCACCGTCCGCTTGTCGCCGGCGACCGCCTTGATGGTGCCGCCGGCCGCACCGGCGACGACACGGCGTCCGACCAGGTCGGACCCGAGATCGACGCTGGACACGAACCCGTTGGACGCGTACGCGCCTGTACCTGCCGCGGCGACGGTCGGCTTGACCAGGTCGATCGGAGCCGACGTCGCGCGGCTCATCGTGAGGTCGAACGGCAGTCGGTGGGTCGAGGCGGCGTAGCCCGTGGTCGACAGACCGAACTGGAGGTCGCCGACCGTGGCATTGCCCTTGTAGGCCTTGAGCTTGGCGAACAGCTCCTGGATCGACACGAACTTCGGCATGCCGACCTGGGTCGGGTCCGTGGTGCTGTTGGGCGTGGTCGGCGGCTGCACGACGTTGTCGATCAGGAACTGCACGAGCCCCTCGGACCCCTTCACCGCGTCCGCGAGCGTCCCGGAGAGGAACGGAAGATCCAGGTTCTCCCCGTTGTTCCGCTGCGCCGCTGTGATCACCGAGACGAGCTGGCCGAGCATGTCGGCGAGGTCGCGAGGCGTGATCCGCAGGAAGTCCTCGATGCTGCCGACGTTGGTCAGCGCAACGGTCGGAGTGCCTGCAGAGATGTCGTTCCAGGTGATCTTCGCCCCGACTGAGACACCGGGCAGGTTGAGCGAGCCGTCCGCCGATGCAGTGGCGTGCAGGTCGAGGTCGACCTGGCCGGCGCCGCCCGCGGCTGCCGGCCGGAAGCCGGTGGTCACGAGACCGGCGAGCGATCCGTCGCCGGACAGCTCACCTGCGCTGCCGTCCGGGTCGGTGAAGTAGAGCCGCCCGTCGCTGTCGGGGTCCTTGACGCCGCCGCGGAGGTGCACCGAGATGTCCGCCGCGTCGGCGTCCTCACCGACGCTGCCCTCGGTCACGTCCACCCCGAGGATCCCGATCGCCGCCTTCAGCGTTGCCGTCGGCTTGATGGTCCCGACCACGTCGAGACTGAACTTCGGTGCGTCGGCGCCACCCACGAGGAATGGCCGGAAGGTCACGCCGGTGCGCTCGAGACCGATGCCGAAGGTGAGGTTGCCGGTGGCCGCGACCTTGACCCCACCGCTCGAGCTCAACGAGAACTTCGGGCTCTCGTTCGCGAACACGAACGGCTTGTTCGTGTCCTCGACGGTGACGTCGAGGTCGAACGTCACGGTGCGCAGGTCGGCGTCACCCGTCGACGAGACGTGCAGCGTCCCGCTGCGTCCGTCGCCCAGGTCGAAGTCGATGTCCCTGCTTCCGGATCCCCCCACGATGTCGTCGAGGGAGTGCTTGCCGACGAGCTCCGCGGCGACCGACCTCTGCACCAGGTCGGGGAACCCGAACATCGAGCCGGCGCTCGCACCGACGGTCGGGATCTGCTCGGCGAGCTTGCCGACCGTGGCGAGGCCGGCGGTCCACGGCCCGACCTTGTCGACGAAGTCCTTGAGGGCGGCGACCTCGGGGTCGTCCCCGGGCTCGGCGGCCGCCAGGGCCGCGGGTGCGTTGCCCGACAAGGCAACCACCATGGCGATCGAAACGAGCAGAGACAGCAGACGGCGCAGCGCGCGAGCAAGCATGAGGATCCCCGTGTCTGATGCACGGGGAGGCCCCCTTGACTACCCCGTGTCGTGGGGAACGTACTGACAGTCAGGCCCGGCCGCCCATCACCCGTTCGTGTGGATGATCAACACCTTCATGGCCCGAAGTGATCACGTTTTCCGGGGCAAAGTGGACAGATCGGGGCTCCCGTCACACCCCGCTGGCAGCCCGCCGCACGCCATCGATGCTCGCCGCGACGTCGGCGGCGTCGGTCGACCAGTTGCTGACCGACACGCGCAGCACGTCACGGCCGCGCCACCGCGACCCGGACATCCAGGCGACACCGTCGGCGCGGAGCCGATCGGTCACGGCGCGGGTGCGCTCGTCCGAGCCGAAGGACGCACAGACCTGGGTGTAGACCACGTCGTTCACGATCTCCGCACCGGGCACCGCCGCGATGCCGTCGGCGAGGGCTCGGGCGTTGGCGACCATCCCGTCGACGAGATCGGTCACCCCTCGACGGCCGAGCGATCGCAGCGCGGCCCAGACCGGCACCCCGCGCGCCCGGCGGGACAGCTCCGGCACCCGGTCCAGCGGGTCGCCGTGCTCTTCCGCGTGCACCAGGTAGCTCGCGCGCATGTTCATCGCCGCCCGGAGCGCGACCGGGTCGGCCACGACCGAGATGCCGCAGTCGTACGGCGTGTTCAGGGTCTTGTGCGCGTCGGTCCCCCACGAGTCGGCCGTGCCCAGCCCGTCGACGAGGTGGCGAAGCCTCGGTGACGCGGCGGCCCACAGACCGAACGCGCCGTCGACGTGCACCCACGCGCCGTGCTCGTGCGCCAGAGCGGTGGCCTCGCCGATCGGGTCGAAGGAACCGGAGTGCAGGTTGCCCGCCTGCAACGCGACGATCACCGGACCCTCGACCCCCCGAAGTGCCTCGGCCAGGGCGTCGAGACGTACCCGGCCCTGGTCGTCCGCCGCGACCGGCGCCGGAGCACCCAGACCGAGGTAGCGCAGCGCGAGGTCGACCGTGCCGTGCCGGTCTTCGCCCACCAGCACCGTGACCCGAGGCGCACCGGTCAGCCCGTCGCGGTCGAGGTTCCAGCCGGCATCGGCGAGCACGCGCTGGCGACCGGCGGCCAGACCGGTGAAGTTGGCCATCGTCCCGCCCGTCACGAAACCCACGTCGGCCGTGGCGGGCAGGCCGAGCAGGTCGAGCAGCCACCCGGCGGCGACCTCCTCGGCGCCGGTGGTGCCGGGGGTTGCGTGGCGCATGGCGCAGTTCTGGTCCCAGGCGCTGACCAGCCAGTCCGACGCGAGGGCGGCCGGCAGCGTCCCGCCGATGACCCAGCCGAAGAACCGTCCCGACGGCATGGCCATCAGGCCGGGCTCCGCCGCCTGCGCAAGCAGGTCCACCACCGCGGCCGGGTCGGTGGGGCCGTCCGGCAGCGTCACGCCGAGCGCCTTGACGATCTCGTCCGTCGTGGCCCTCGGCGGGACGGGCCGGTCGGGCAGTGAGGCGAGCCACTCGTCGGCATGAGCGCGGGCGCGGTCGAGCGCGGCGGTGAACACGTCGGGGGGCGCAGTCATGCGCACACTCTCGGGGTCACCCGTCCCACCGGCAACAGGTTCAGACCAGCAGCGGCACGACGGACACGGCGACGAGCACGAGGGCGGCCCGCTCGAACTGCTCCTGGTCGAGCCGGCGGATGAGGAGCAGCCCGGCCACCGCGCCGATCCCGACGACGGGCAGCAGGGTCAGGTCGAGCAGCAGCGCGCCGGGCTCGATGAGGCCGAGCCCCGCGCTGAAGGGAAGCTTGAAGAGGTTCACCACCAGGAAGAACCACGCGGTCGTCCCGAGGAACTCGAGCTTCGTCAGGCCGGAGAGCAGCAGGTAGAGCGTCATCACGGCGCCCGCCGCGTTGGCGACCATCGTCACGAACCCGGCCGCCACGCCGGCCACGGCCGCACCGACGACGTGCCCCGTCCGTCGCGGGCCCGCCCCGGGGTCACCCAGCAGCTCCGCGAGCCGACCGCCGCGGGTGAGCAGCTGGAGACCGGCAAGTACCAGCAGGAGCAGGCCGATCACCCGCCGCATCACAGCGTCGTCGACCTGGGACACGAAGACCGTGCCCAGCACCACCCCGGCCGCCACCCCCGGGAAGAGCCGCCGAATCAGCCGCCAGCTGGCGTGCCGCCGGTAGAACCCCACCGCGAACAGGTCGCCCGCGATGAGCAGCAGCAGCAGGGTGCCCGTCGACTCACGCGCGGGCAGCACCAGAGCGAACAGTGCGACGGCGATCGACCCGGTGCCGCTGATCGCCGTCTTGGCGAACCCGACGAACAGTGCCGCGACAACCAGCAGCAGCCACTCCTCCACCCCCAGCGCCGGCACCGTCGGATCCTCGCAGGAGCCGCCGGAGACGGCTCGTCACGCCGCCGCCCGCAAGCTGACCGGTCAGCCGCGCCGGGAGGCGCACGCGATGCACCGGGTGGCAGCCGGTCTGGCGGCCAGGCGCTCCGGCGCGATCGTCCCCCCGCAGACCTCGCACCGGCCGTACGTCCCGTCCGCCATCCGGACGAGGGCGCGGTCGAGCGACTCGATCTCGGCCCGGGCGTCGGCCAGCAGAGCCATCGCCTGCTCGCGCTCGAAGGCGATCGTGGCGCCTTCCGGGTCGTGCTCGTCGTCGGTCGCACCGAAGGACATGGACGCGACGATGGAGGAGATCTCCTTCTCCAGCGCCGCCGCCCGGGTCTCGGCTTCGGAGCGCTCCTCGAGCAGGCGGTCACGGATCGTGTCGTCGGTCACGACGGACCAACACCGACGAAGCCTCGACTAGTTCCCGCCACGGGAGAGATATCGGCAGGACCGGACCGGCAGACGCTGATGCGTACGGTGGCGGGCGGAGCACGAGATCGTGATCGGCGGCGGGGGTGGGATTCGAACCCACGAACGGTTGCCCGTTGCGCGCTTTCAAGGCGCGTGCCATCGGCCGCTAGGCGACCCCGCCCGGTCCTGCAGCTGTGCCGGACCCCGGCACCCGACGACCGTACCGCGACCGAAGGTCCGCCATCGATCTCCATGTCCGCCGCGTGCTAGCGTCGGGCGCACGAAGAACTCCAGAACCACAGGGGAGCGCTGAGGCGCTGAGAGTGCGGCCCGTCCGCAGACCCTCCTACCTGATCTGGGTAATGCCAGCGCAGGGAGTCGGTTACCACCCCGCCGTGTCGTGCGCCAGCGAGCGCATGCCGTGGCGAGGAGCTCAGAGCACGGCCGCCCCGTCCGACCCGGACAGGAGCGAGCACATGACAACCACCACGACCGGTCCCACCGGTGTCACCGAGACCGAGCGGTCGACAAAGTCCTGGCGCACCGTCGACGTCGTCGTCGCCTCGGCCATCGCCGTCGCCTTCGGCGTCGTCTTCTGGGCTTGGGGAAACCTCTGGAACACCACGTCCACGGCGTTCACCGCGTTCCCGCCGTCACAGGCCTTCATGTACGGCGTCTGGCTGGTCCCTGCGGTGCTCGGACCGCTCGTCATCCGCAAGCGCGGAGCCGCCATCTACACCGAGCTCGTCGCCTCGGTGGTCTCCGCGCTGCTCGGCACGTCCTGGGGCCTCTCCGTGATCGCGTACGGACTGGTTCAGGGTGCGGCGGCGGAGCTGGTGTTCGCCTTCGTGCTGTACCGGTCCTGGCGGCTGCCCACTGCGCTGCTCGCCGGCGCGGCGGCTGGTGCCGCAGCGGCCCTGCTCGACCTC
The DNA here is from genome assembly GCA_036375795.1 of Actinomycetes bacterium. Classification (GTDB taxonomy): domain Bacteria; phylum Actinomycetota; class Actinomycetes; order JACCUZ01; family JACCUZ01; genus DASVBQ01. The sequence continues at coordinate 1,273 of DASVBQ010000131.1, read as the reverse complement.
ACGTACTACTACGCGGACTGGGCGTCCGACTGGAAGCTGGCCTACACCGCGCTCACCACGGTCAGCGCTCTGGTCGTCGCGGGTCTCGGCTCGTGGCTGCTGGTCCGGGCATTGGCGCAGACCGGCGTGCTCGCGCCGTTCTCGTCCGGACGCGACCAGGCCCGGGTCTGACCCTGAGCGACCCGGTGACTCGACCGGTCGCGGTCGACGTCCGCGGCTGGGGGTGGCGCCACGGCGGGCGGAAGGCCTGGGCGCTTCGCGGCGTGGACCTGCACGTCGAGCCGGGCGAGCGGGTGCTGCTGCTCGCGCCGTCCGGTGCCGGGAAGAGCACGCTGCTCGCCGCGCTCGCCGGGCTGCTCGACCCGGGGGACGCGGGCGAGCAGGAAGGCAGCGTGCTGCTCGACGGCGTCCCGGCGCGGGCGGCGCGCGAGCGGGCCGGGCTCGTCCTGCAGGACCCCGAGGCCGCGCTGGTGATGGCGCGTGCCGGTGACGACGTGGCGTTCGGCCTGGAGAACCGCGGCGTGCCGACCCACGACATCTGGCGCCGGGTCGACGAGGCGCTCGGGGCGGTCGGCTTCCCGTACGGCCGCGACGCCCCCACCGGCCGGCTCTCCGGTGGCGAGCAGCAGCGGCTGGCCCTGGCCGGCATCCTCGCCCTGCGCCCCGGCCTGCTGCTGCTCGACGAGGTGACCGCGAACCTCGACCCCGAGGGCACCGCGCTCGTGCGCCAGGTGCTGGCGGAGGTCCTGGCGCAGACCGGAGCGACGGCCGTCGTGGTCGAGCACCGGGTCGAGCAGGTCGTCGACCTGGTCACCCGTGCGGTGGTGCTCGAGGCCGGTGGCGGTGTCGTGGAGGACGGCCCGGCCGAGGAGGTCTTCCGCCACTCGGGAGCCGGGCTGGCGGCCCGCGGGGTGTGGGTGCCGGGCCTCCATCCGGTCGTGCGCCGACACGCCACGTCACCCGCCGGCGAGCCCCTGATCGCGGCCGAGGCAGCGACGTTCCGCTACCCGGCGACGTCCGTCGACGCGCTGCCGCGGACGGACGTGCAGCTCCGGGCCGGCGAGGCACTGGCGCTCACCGGGCCCAACGGTTCGGGCAAGTCGACGCTTGCGCTGTGCCTCGCCGGGCTGCTGCGGCCCACCGGCGGCGAGGTCAGCGCGCTGCCGGCGCTGGACCCGCCGGTGCCGCCGCGGCCGCTGTGGCGGTGGCGCGGGAACGACCTGGTGACGCGCGTCGGCACGGTGTTCCAGGACCCGGAGCACCAGTTCGTCAC
>DASVBQ010000124.1:0-4642 GCA_036375795.1 Actinomycetes bacterium | reverse complement strand
GCACCGAAGAGGCGGGATCGGGTATCGAAGCCGCGGCTCGCGGCTGGGCTGGACTCGGCGCGTCCCGGTTGCAGGTGCGGCGGCTGGCGGGGCTGTTCGCAGTCGATGCGGCCGGCGGCGGGCTGGTGACCGCGAGCTTCCTTGCCTACTACCTGTCGCAGCGCTACGACGTACCGGTCGGCGAGCTCGGCGCGCTGTTCTTCCTCACGTCGCTGCTGCAGGCCGGCTCGGTATGGGTTGCCCCTCGGCTCGCGGACCGGCTGGGCCTCGTTCCCACGATGGTCGGCACCCACCTGCCGAGCAACGTTCTGTTGGCCGCGGTCGCATTCGCCCCCACCTTCCCGGTCGCGGTGGGTCTGCTGCTAGCGCGCACCAGTCTGTCGCAGATGGACGTACCGACTCGGCAAGCGCTGGTGATGCGAGTAGTGCAACCCGGAGAGCGAACTGCGGCCGCGGCGGTCACGAACGCAGCCCGGTACACGGTGCGCCCCTTCGGGCCGCTGGTCGGCGGCCTGCTGCAGCAGGTGGCTCTCGGCCTTCCGCTGCTGGTCGCGGGTGCGGTGAAGGGCGGCTACGACCTTGCGCTGTGGCGATGGTCCCGGCGAGTTCCCGCCGCCCGGAGGCCGTGACGCGGCGCTCCTTGGTCTGCATCCCCAGCCCGATCGACGCAACGGGCTGTCAACAACGCGTCAAGATGGCCGGCGGCGCCGTCAGGGCGCCGTCAAGGTCCCTTACGACGCGACCCACGGTCCGCCGACCGTGGGGGTATGACCGACCTTCTGACGGCTCCGAAGCGGCTTCTGGTAGGCCGCCCGATGCGCAGCGAGGCGCTGGACCACACGTTGCTGCCGAAGAAGCTGGCGCTGCCGGTGTTCTGCAGCGACCCGCTGTCGTCCAACGCGTACGCGACCGAGGAGATCCTGCTCGTGCTGAGCCTGGGCGGGCTGGCGCTGCTGCACCTGGCGCCGTGGGTGGCCGCCGCGGTCATCGTGCTCCTGGTGGTGGTCGTCGCCTCCTACCGGCAGACCTGCCACGCCTATCCGAACGGCGGCGGCGCGTACGCGGTGAGCCGCGCCAACCTCGGGCCGAACGCGGCGCTGGTCGCCGCCAGCGCGTTGCTCGTGGATTACGTGCTCACCGTCGCCGTGTCGGTGGCCGCCGGAGTCGCCAACATCGTCTCCGCCGTTCCGGAGCTTGCTCCGCACGCCGTCGCGCTCAGCCTGGGCTTCGTCGCGCTGCTGGCCGTGGTGAACCTGCGCGGCGTCCGGGAGTCCGGCACTCTGTTCGCCATCCCGACGTACGGGTTCGTCGTGTCGGTGTTCCTGATGCTCGCGATCGGCGGGTACCGCAGCCTTACCGGGGACGCGCCGACCGCCGAGTCGGCGAACTACAGCATCAGCGCCGAGCACGACGTGTCCGGTCTGCTGCTGGTGGCCGTGGTGTTGCGCGCGTTCTCCTCCGGCTGCACCGCGCTCACCGGGGTGGAGGCGGTGTCCAACGGGGTGCCGAACTTCCGGCCACCGAAGGCCCGCAACGCCGCGAGCACGCTGGCCATCATGGGCGGGCTGACCGTCACCATGTTCGCCGGCCTCACCGCGCTGGCGCTGGCCGCGGACGTGCACGTCGCCGAGGACGCGTCGCGCCTGGTCGGCGCGCCGGAGGGCTACGAGCAGCGCACCGTCATCGCCCAGCTGGCCGGCGCCGTGTTCGGCCATGACGCGCTGCTGTTCTACACGGTGCAGGGCTTCACCGCCGCCATCCTGGTGCTGGCCGCGAACACGGCGTTCAACGGTTTCCCCATCCTGGCGTCGATCCTCAGCGGTGACGGCTACCTGCCGCGACAGCTCCACCGGCGCGGGGACCGGCTGGTGTTCTCCAACGGCGTCGTCATGCTCGCGGCCCTGGCCGGCTTGCTCATCTACGCCTTCGGCGCCTCCACCACGCGGCTCATCCAGCTCTACATCATCGGGGTGTTCGTCTCGTTCACCCTCAGCCAGTGGGGCATGGTCCGGCACTGGACCACCGAGCTGCACTCACCCGCCGGACGGGACCGGCGCAGCCACCTGCACCGCGCGCGGCTGGTCAACGGCGTCGGGGCCGTGTTCACCGCACTCGTCCTGGTCGTCGTCCTGCTCACCAAGTTCACCCACGGCGCATACATCGTGGTCATCGCGATGCCGGCGCTGTTCCTGCTGATGCGGGCGATCAAGCGGCACTACGACCGGGTCTCGGTCGAGCTGCGACCCGCGCCGGCCGGGGTGACGCTGCCGGCCCGAGTGCACGCCGTGGTGCTGGTCTCACGGCTGCACACCCCGACGCTGCAGGCCCTGGCCTACGCCCGCGCCACCCGGCCCACCACCCTGGTCGCGGTCACCGTGCAGACCTCCCCCGCCGAGACCCGGGCGCTACGGCGGGAGTGGGCCGAGCGCGACATCCCGGTCGAGCTGGTCATCCTCGACTCGCCGTACCGGGACGTCACCGGGCCGGTCCTGGACTACGTCGGACACATCCGCCGCGCCGGCCCCCGCGATGTGGTCGCCGTCTTCGTCCCGGAGTACGTCGTCGGGCACTGGTGGGAGCACCTGCTGCACAACCAGAGCGCGCTGCGGCTCAAGACCCGGCTGCTGTTCCGGCCCGGGGTGATGGTCACCAGCGTCCCGTGGCAGCTGCACTCGGCCGGCGCCAGCATCGCCCGCGACGTCGCCACCGACACGGGGAGCGGCACCGGCGGCGACACGGGGAGCGGCACCGGCGGCGACAGCGTGGCCGGGGACGGTCACGTTCCGACCGGGCTTTCCGGTGCCCGACACGGCGGCCGTGCCACAGTCGACGGGTGAGCGCTGCACCGGCCGCGAGCGCCGAGGGCACCGTGCTGCCGCGCGGCCGGGCCGGTCTGCCCGCGCGTCGTCGCCGGGTCGCCCTCGTCCTGGTCGCGGTCGTCCTCCCGTCCCTGACCGGTCTGCTGGTCGCGGTGCGCGGCGACCTGGCCCTGGGCAGCGTGCTCCTGTTGTACCTGCTCGCCGTCGTCGTCATCTCCGTCGTCGGCGGCCTGGTGGCCGGCGTCGGCGCCGCGTTGGCGTCGTTCCTGCTGGCCAACTTCTTCCTCACCCCGCCGTACCACACGTTCGTCGTCGAGGGCCGTGACAGCCTCATCGCGCTGCTCGTGTTCCTGGTGGTGGCCGTGACCGTCAGCGCCCTCGTCGAGCTGGCCGCCCGTCGGCGAGCGCAGGCTGCGCGTAGCGGCGCCGAGGCCGCCGTGCTCAGCCGGGTCGCCGCAGAGCCGCTGACGGGTCGGACACCGGACGACGTCCTCGCCGAGGTCGCGACCACGTTCGGCCTCGACACCGTCGAGCTGGTCGACGCCGGCCCCCCGCAGGTCGTGCTGGCCAGGGTCGGGCCGCCGGCCCGAGCGCCGGTCAGCGTCCGGGTCGACGCCGGCGGCGGCCGCCACGTGCGCGGCTACGGACCGAAGCTCTTCGCCGAGGACCGCCGGCTGCTCGGCAGCCTGGCGCACGCCGCCAGCCGCGCGCTGGACGCCCGCTCGCTGACCGACGAAGCGGCCCGGGCTCGGGAGCTGGCGGAGGTCGACCGGCTCCGGTCCGCGCTGCTGGCCGCCGTCGGGCACGACCTGCGCACCCCGCTTGCCGGCATCAAGGCAGCCGTCACCACCCTGCGCCAGCCCGACCTGCAGCTGGGCGACGCCGACCGCGAGGAGCTGCTGGCCACGGTCGAAGCCGCCACCGACGACCTCACCGACCTCGTGGCGAACCTGCTCGACCTCAGCCGTCTGCAGGCCGGCGCGCTCAGCGTCGAGCTCGCACCGGTGGCCCTCGACGAGGTCGTTGCACTCGCCCTGCTCGAGAGACACCTCGGCGAGGTCGCCAACCAGGTGGCTGACGACCTTCCGTACGTGCTCGCCGACGCCGGCCTGTTGCAGCGGGTCGTGGCGAACCTCGCTGACAACGCCCAGCGGCACGCCCGCCCGGGCACGTCCGTCTGCCTGGACGCCGGCACAGTCGACGACAGGGTCGCACTGCGGGTCGTCGACCACGGCCCCGGTGTCCGGGAGGCCGACTGGGATCGCATGTTCGTCCCGTTCCAGCGTCTGGACGACCGCGGCGGCACCGGCGTCGGGCTCGGGCTGGCCATCGCCCGGGGCTTCACCGCGGCAATGGGCGGCACCCTTGGACCCAGCCACACCCCCGGCGGTGGGCTCACCATGACGCTCACCCTGCCCATCTCGCCACCCGCACGGCTCGAGGTCGAGGACGGGCCGGGATGACTCGCCTCCTCGTCGTCGAGGACGACGCCGGCCTCGCCCGGGCGCTGGCCATCAACCTGCGCGGCCGCGGCTACGACGTCGACACCGCCGCTGACGGCACCACCGCCCTTGCCACCGCCGCGGCCCGGCCGCCCGACCTCGTCGTGCTCGACCTGGGCCTGCCCGACATGGACGGCGTCGAGGTCATCCGCGGCCTGCGCGGGTGGACGAGCGCGCCCGTCCTCATCCTGTCCGCCCGGCACGAGCAGCAGCAGAAGGTCGCCGCCCTCGACGTGGGAGCCGACGACTACGTCACCAAGCCGTTCGGCATGGACGAGCTGCTGGCCCGCGTCCGGGCTGCGCTTCGCCGGGCCGGACCCA
>DASVBQ010000121.1:0-7389 GCA_036375795.1 Actinomycetes bacterium | reverse complement strand
TGCTCTTCCTGGCCGACCGCGTCCGCTCGAGGCGCGGCGAGCTGACGCAGACCGCCGTCTTCATCCTCCCCGCGGCCGTCCTCATTGCGGTCGGGCTGCTCTACCCGGGGATACGCACCATCTACGAGTCCTTCCGCAACGCGGCGGGCACCGAGTTCGTCGGCTTCGAGAACTACAAGCAGATCTTCACGACGTCCGAGCAGATCACGGTCCTTCGCAACACCGCGGTCTGGGTGATCCTGACGCCGATCGTGGCGACGCTCATCGGTCTGGTCTACGCGGTGCTCATCGACAAGGCGAGGATCGAGGCGGTCGCGAAGGCCCTGATCTTCTTACCGCTGGCCATCTCCCTGGTCGGTGCCTCGCTCATCTGGAAGTTCGTCTACGACTACCGCGCGACGAGCTTCGAACAGATCGGTCTGGCCAACCAGATCCTCAAGTGGATCGGCCTCGACACCTACCGGTTCCTGCTGACCGAGCCGTGGAACACGATCTTCTTGGTCATCATCATGATCTGGGTCCAGGCCGGCTTCGCGATGACCGTCCTCTCGGCCTCGATCAAGGCGATCCCCGACGACATCGTCGAGGCCGCCCGTCTCGACGGCGTCAGCGGGTTCCGGATGTTCCGCTACATCACGGTGCCGAGCATCCGCCCGTCGCTGATCGTGGTCCTCACGACGATCAGCATCGCCACGCTCAAAGTCTTCGACATCGTCCGGACGACCACGGGCGGCAACTTCAACACCAGCGTGCTCGCCTACGAGTTCTACGTGCAGAGCTTCCGGTCGTTCAACAACGGACTGGGCGCGGCGCTGGCGGTGCTGCTGTTCGTCCTCGTCATCCCGATCGTCGTCTACAACGTTCGCCAGATGCGGAAGCTGGAGGCACGATGAGCGCCCCGACCACCACCACTGCCGCCGAGGCCAAGGGCGCGGGCGCTCGCACCGAGGCAGCCGCCGCGGCAGCCAAGAAGAAGCTCACGTCACCCTGGGCGTCGCTGGCCGCCATCATCATCGCCACGCTGTGGACCATCCCCACCGCCGGCCTGCTGATCTCGTCGTTCCGCCCGGAGCGCGATGTCAAGACCAGCGGCTGGTGGACCTGGTTCACCAACCCCAACGTGACGCTGGACAACTACGACGCGGTCCTCAACGACCCCAACTACGACCTGGCGACGTACTTCGTCAACTCGATCGTCATCACGATCCCGTCGGTGATCATCCCGATCACTCTCGCCACGCTGGCCGCTTACGCATTCGCCTGGATGAAGTTCCCGTTCCGCAACACGCTGTTCGTGGCCGTGTTCGCGATGCAGATCGTTCCGATCCAGGTGACGATGATCCCGCTGCTGCAGCTCTACGTCGACCCGCCGCTCGGCCTGCCGAGCCTCGCCGGCGAGTTCTGGACGATCTGGATCTCGCACTCCATCTTCGCCCTGCCCCTGGCGATCTACCTCCTGCACAACTTCATGAAGGAGGTCCCGAACGAGCTGGTGGAGGCGGCCCGGGTCGACGGCGCAGGGCACGTCCGCATCTTCACCCGGATCATGCTGCCGCTGATCACACCCGCCATCGCGGCCTTCGGCATCTTCCAGTTCCTCTGGGTCTGGAACGACCTGCTCGTCGCGCTCGTCTTCGGCGGCGGCAACCTCGACATCTCACCGCTCACCGTGCGCCTGGCCGAGCTGTCCGGAACACGTGACCAGGACTGGCACCTGCTCTCAGCCGGCGCCTTCGTCTCGCTGATCGTCCCCTTGATCGTTTTCCTCAGCTTGCAGCGCTACTTCGTCCGCGGCCTGCTCGCAGGCAGCGTCAAGGGGTAACCCGGGACTTCCGGGGGGGCCATGACGAGCATCAAGGACGTCGCGCGCACCGTCGGGGTCTCCACCGCGACGGTCTCCCGTGCGCTGCGCGGCCTGCCGCGGGTCTCGGACGAAACACGGTTCCGGGTGCTCAAGGCGGCGGCCGAGCTCGACTACGTCGCGTCACCGAGCGCGGCGGGCCTGGCCAGCGGGCAGACCCGAGCGGTCGGCGTCGTCGTTCCCTTCGTGACGCGCTGGTTCTACGCGAGCATCGTGCAGGGCGCCGAGGAGCTGCTCCGCGAAGCCGGCTACGACCTGCTGCTCTACAACCTCGGTGGCGACCTGGAGGCCCGGCACCGGGTCTTCCGGACCCACCTGCTGCGCAAGCGGGTCGACGCCGTGCTCGTGCTCAGCCTCACGCCGACCGACGAGGAGGTGGCCGCGCTCACCAAGCTGGACCGGCCCGTCGCGGTGGTCGGTGCGCGGGTGCCCGGCTGGTCCAGCGTGCGGATCGACGACGAGGCGGCGGCACGCATCGCCATGCGCCACCTGATCAGCCTGGGCCACCGGCGGATCGGCTACATCGGCGGCTCCCTCGAGGACCAGCTCGACTTCGCCGCACCGCTGGACCGCCTGGCCGGGTACCGCCACGCCATGCGCGACGCCGGGCTGGAGATCGAACCGTCGTGGGAGGTCGTCGGCGACTTCACCGTCCGCGGTGGGCTGGCCGCCATGCGGCTGCTGCTCGAGGCAGAGCCCCGTCCGACAGCTGTCTTCGCCGCGTCGGACGAGATGGCCGTCGGTGCCGTCCACGCCGCACGCGAGGTCGGGCTGCGCGTGCCGGAGGACATCTCGGTCATCGGCATCGACGACCACGAGATGGCCGAGTTCTTCGAGCTGTCGACGGTGGCCCAGCCGGTGCACGAGCAGGGCCAGCTCGCGGCCCGGCTGCTGCTCGACGCGCTCGCCACCGACCCCGACCACGCCTCTGTGCCGCCCGCCATGACGGTCCCGACCCGGCTGATCGTCCGTCGCACGACCGCGCCGCCGCGGGAGGACGGGTCAGGTCACCCAGGCATGGCCCCAGGCCGGAAGCGTCACGGCGTGCCCGCCGAGGTCGGTGCCCGGAGTCGCTACGACGAGCCGGCCGGCGTCGGAGAGGCCGGGCAGCGCGGCGCCGCGAGCGAGCGTCGCCGGCTCGTCCGAGAAGTTGGCGAGCGCGACGAGCGGTGAGCTGCGCGGGTGGCGCCGGCGGAACGCGAGGACGTGGTGGCTACCGGGGTCGACCAGCTCGGTCGGTGTGCCGGAGCGCAGCGCCAGCAGGCCCGCGCGGGCACGAGACAGGGCGACCATTCCCGCGAACACCCGCGCCTCGACCGTGCCGGGCTCGTGCCGCCGCTCCGCCACGTCCCAGTCCATCGGCGGGCGATGCATCCACCGGTTGTCCCCGGCCTGCGCGGGGTCGTCGGCCCAGGTCGGGTCATTGGCCAGACCGAGCTCGTCGCCCATGTAGAGCAGGGGAATCCCGCCGTACGCGTACACGACGGAGTAGAGGGTGATCAGCCGCCGCACGGCCACGTCGACCTCGACCTCGTCGCCGGAGTCGCGGACGGCGTCCAGCCCGCACAGCGCCGCGGTGGTGCCGGAGATGCGGCTGTCGCCGGTGCGGGGGTTGACCTGGAACTGCGCGCCGCGGGCGAACGAGCCGGGGTGCTGCCCGGAGTAGAACGCGCTGAGGAACTGCCGGTGAGCCGCCGGGTCCAGGCCGACGGCCCAGGCGTCCTCGTCCGAGACCGCCCAGCCGATGTCGTCGTGGCAGCGCAGGTAGGTGACCCAGGTGGTCGAGGGCGGGGCCGTACGCATGCTGGACAGCGACTGCCGGGCCAGCGACGCGTCGCGCGCGGCGAGCGACGACCAGAGCATCACCATGAGCTGGTTGTGGTACGCGAGGTCGCACTCCGGCCGGAACCGGTCGTGCGCGCCGAGGTACTGCACGAGCTGCTGCGGCGCCACGATCGCCTCGGCCTTGAACAGCACGCCCGGTGCCGCGACCGCGACGCAGGCTCGCAGCGCCTGCAGGATCAGGTGCACCTCGGGCTGGTTCTGGCAGTCTGTGCCCTCCCGCTTCCACAGGAACGGCGCGGCATCCAGCCGGAGCACGTCGATGCCGCGGTTCGCCAGATCGAGCACCGTCGAGAGCATCGCGGCGAAGACCTCGGGGTTGGACCAGTCCAGGTCCCACTGGAAGGTGTTGAACGTGGTCCACACCCAGCCGAGGCCCTCGACGTGGGTGAACGAGCCGGGCGCCTGGTCCGGGAACACCTCCGGCAGCGTCCGCTCGTAGCGGTCCGGCATCTCGCGGTCGGGGAAGACGCGGTAGTAGGACCGGTACGCCGGGTCGCCGGCCGCCGCGGCACGTGCCCACGGGTGCTCGGCCGCGGTGTGGTTGAGGACGAGGTCGACGCAGAGCACCATCCCGCGCCGGTGCAGGTCGCCGGCCAGGTCCTCGAGGTCGGCCATCGTTCCGAGCCGCGGGTCGACCGCGCCGTAGTCGATGACCGCGTAGCCGCCGTCGCTGTCGCCCTCTCGCGGGTGCAGCAGCGGCATGAGGTGCAGGTACGTCACGCCGAGCTCGGAGAGGTAGCCCAGGCGCCGGCGCACTCCGGGCAGGTCTCCGGCGAACCGGTCGACGTAGCAGACATAACCGACCTGGCGGGACCGCTGGAACCAGCCGGGGTCGATCTCACGGCGACGGTCGAGCACCCGTAACGGCTCGGGCCGGTCGTGGGCGGCGTCGAGCACCACGTCGACCAGACGCTCGGTGAAGTCCGTCGTGTCCACGCGGTGCCCGTAGAGCCGGTCGAGCGGCTCCACCAGGTCGATGTGGTGCTGCTCCAGCCGGGCGACGACGGCCTCACCCTCGACCGGGCCCAGGGCGGCGACCGAGCGCCGGCGTACGTGGGGCTGCAGGGTCGCGAGGATGCGCCCGGCCAGGTCGGCCGGGCGCGGAGAGCTGGTGGACGAGGCCATCACGACGGATCGTAAGGGCGGTAGGTTCGCCCCGTGGAGTCCCCTGCCGCCGTCGTCGCGGTGGCGGGCGAGGTCCTCACCGACCTCGTGCCAGCCGGCGTGGACGGTCTCTTCCGCGCGGCACCGGGCGGCAGCCCCGGCAACGTCGCGGTGGGTCTGGCCCGGCTCGAGGTGCCGGTGCGGATCCTGGCCCGGCTCTCCGACGACGTCCTGGGGCGCCGGCTGCGCGCCCATCTGGCAGCCAACGGGGTCGACCTGTCGCACGCCGTCCGGGCGTCGGAGCCCTCGTCGCTCGCGATCGTCGCGCTGCAGCCCGACGGGTCGGCGGCCTACGACTTCCGGGTGGACGGCACCGCCGACTGGCAGTGGACCGACGAGGAGCTGGCCGGCGCCCTGGACGGTGTACTCGCCCTGCACGTCGGCTCGCTCGCCGTCACGACCCCGCCGGGCGGTGCGGTCCTGCGGAGGCTGGCAGCCCGCGCCCACGCAACCGCCACGGTGACGTTCGACCCGAACGTCCGCCACCTGCTGATGGGCCCGCCCGACGAGGTCATGCGCGTCGTGCAGGAGGTGCTCGCCGTCGCCGACGTGGTCAAGGCGAGCACCGAGGACCTGGAGTGGCTCGCGCCGGGCCGCGCCGCGGCCGAGGTCGCGGCCGAGTGGGTGTCGCACGGCCCGGCGCTCGTGGTCGCGACCCGCGGCGGGCAGGGGGCGATCGCCGTGGGACGGGCCAGCGGGGAGGTGACCCGGCCCGGCGTGCCGGTCGAGGTCGTCGACACCGTGGGGGCCGGCGACACGTTCATGGCCGCGCTCCTCGCCGGCCTGGCCGGCCGGGACCTGCTGGGAGCCGGCGCACGGGGCGCGCTCGCGGCGCTGGACGCCGCCGAGGTCGCTGCCCTGCTCGACGAGGCGATCGAGGCGTCCGCCGTCACCTGCTCGCGGCTGGGCGCCGACCCGCCGACGGCGGCCGAGCTGCGGGAGCGGCACCGTGTCCGGTGACCTGACCCCCGAGGAGCTGCTCGCGTGGGTGGACGCCTACGAGAGCGCGTGGCGGTCGCCGGGGACCGACCGGGTGGCTGACCTGTTCGCCGCCGACGCGACGTACGTCACCGAGCCGTACGCCGAGCCGCTGGTCGGCCTCGCGGCGATCCGATCGTTCTGGGTCGAGTCCGACCCGGACGAGCCGTTCACCATGAGCCGTGAGCTGGTGGCGTGCTCCGGGCGCACCGGCGTCGTGAGAGTGCTCGTCCGCTACGGCGAGCCGGTCCGCCAGGAGTACCTCGACCTGTGGGTCGTCACGATCGGCGACGACGGGCTGGCCACCCGGTTCGAGGAGTGGCCGTTCTGGCCGACGCACCGGCGGGCCCCGCTGCGGCCCGGCCCGGTCGTCGTGGACGCGGACGCGGTCGACGCCGGGCCGTATGGCGAGTGGGTCCGGTCATGGTCGCTCAGCGCGGGCGTCTACCGGCTCGCGGCGGGTGCCGACGACGGCCAGTCGCCGCACGACGAGGACGAGGTGTACGTCGTGACGGCGGGGGCCGCGCACCTCGAGATCGACGGCGAACGCTCGCCGGTGCGAGCCGGCACGGTCGCATACGTCCCACGTCGTGTGCCGCACCGTTTCGTCGACATCACCGAGGACCTCGAGGTGGCGGTGGTCTTCGCCCCGCCGGAGGGGTCCACCTAGCCGAAGGTCAGGGTGCCGCGGCAGACCTGCCCGGTCGCCAGGTGCCGGGCCCGGGCGACGATGTGGTCGCTGCCGGCGAGGTTCGCGATGTGCCGGTCGACCGAGAAGGAGCCGCTCGGCGGCGCCGTGGTACGCCGCGTCGCCACCACCCGGTTGCCATTGTCGTAGACCCGCACCCGCCACACCTGGCCGGACCGGTTGGAGTCCACCTCCCACTCCACCTCGAGCCGGCCGTCGTCGCGCTTTGCCTTGAGCTTCCAGTCCGCGCTGCCGCTGCACGACCCGCTGCGGCGGATCTCCCCGTCATCCCGTGCCTGGGCCGCGGGTGCGGCCGGCACCAGCAGCGCGAGCGCAACGGCTGCGGTGGTCATCGTCCTGCGCATGGCTACATCCCTTCCTCGGTGTGACCTTCACGTGCAGCCTGCGCCTGTCGGAGGTGGCTGAGGTCGCGCTTATCGGTGCGTTAGGAAGCGGCTCGACGGGATTTATCGGGGAGCCTCTGGACCGGGGCAGTGAGTCCGGGTTGTCCGCGTAACGCCGGCGCCCTCACCAGCGATGAGCCACCAAGCGGTCCAGAGGATGGCCGCGCGAGCCGGGCTCGCGCCGTCTCCACGGGGGTGCGGCGCGAGCCCTTTCGCCCTGCGGGGTCGGAGGAGGCCCGATGCGCAGCTCCGACGTACTTGCCGACGCCTTCGGTCGCGTCCGTGAAGCTGTTCTGACCGCCGTCGAGGGGCTCTCTGCCGAGGACCTCGCCTACCGGGCTGATCCCGAGGCCAACTCGATCGGCTGGCTCGTCTGGCACCTCACCCGCATCCAGGACGACCACATCGCCGACGTGGGAAGGCACGAGCAGGCCTGGACTGCAGACGGC
>DASVBQ010000111.1:0-5049 GCA_036375795.1 Actinomycetes bacterium | reverse complement strand
ATGCGCGAGCAGACCCTCGCGCTCGACGCGCACGGCGGCGACGCCGTGTCCGAGCAGTACCTCGCGGCGACGCTGTACCGCCGCGTCCTCGCGCTCACCGACGACCCGGACACGCCGCTGTTCTTCGGGCGGCTCGACCTGGAGCCGGCCGACGGCCGGAACGAGCGCTTCTACGTCGGCCGCCGGCACGTGCACGACGACGAGGGCGACCCGGTCGTGATCGACTGGCGGGCCGACGTCTCCACGGCCTTCTACCGGGCGACACGGAGCGACCCCATGGGCGTCGTCCTGCGTCGCCGCTTCGGCTACGAGCGCGGGCAGATCACGGCGTACGAGGACGAGCACCTCATGGACCGCCGCGAGGCCGAGCGGCGGAGTGCGATTCTGGCCCGCGAGATCGAGCGGCCCCGCGTCGGGCCGATGCGCGACATCGTGGCGACGATCCAGCCGGAGCAGGACGTGATCGTTCGCGCCGACGTGACGGAGACGGTGTGTGTGCAAGGTGCCCCGGGCACCGGGAAGACCGCCGTCGGGCTGCACCGCGCGGCGTACCTGCTCTACACCCATCGCGACCGACTGCGCCGTGGTGGCGTGCTGGTCGTCGGCCCGAACTCGGCGTTCCTCTCCTACATCTCGGCGGTGCTCCCGGCGCTCGGCGAGGTCGACGTCCGCCAGGTGACCTTGGCGGAGCTCGTCGGGCAGCGGGTCGAGATCCGTGGTGAGGACACGCCTGACGTAGCCGCGCTCAAGGGTGACGCGCGGATGGCGACGGTGCTCGAGAACGCGGTGTACGCCGGGCTCGCTCCGCCGACGGAGCCCCTCGTCGTGCCACGCGGGTCGAGGCGCTGGCGGGTGCCTGCCTACGAGCTGGCGGACACCGTTGCCGAGCTACGCGACCGCGATGTCCGCTACGGAGCCGCCCGGGCCATGCTCGCCCAGCGGCTGGCGCATGCCGTGCTGACCAAGATGGAGGCCGCAGGGGAGTCGCCCGACGACCGGGTGCAGGACGCAGTGGCCCGCTGCGCGCCGGTCCGCGCGATGGTGGACGCGCTGTGGCCGGCGGTCGACCCTGTGCGTGTGGTGCTGCATCTGCTCGGCGACGCCGACGCGCTGGCCGGGGCTGCCGACGGTGTCCTCGACGCCGCGGAGCAGGCAGCGCTGCTGTGGGACCGGCCGGCGCGCGGCCCGAAGAGCGCCCGGTGGTCGCTCGCCGACGCGGTGCTCGCCGACGAGGCCGCCGATCTCGTCGACCGCGAGCCGAGCCTCGGCCACGTCGTGCTCGACGAGGCGCAGGACCTCTCGCCGATGCAGCTGCGCGCTGTCGGGCGCCGGTGCTCGACAGCGGCGGCGACCGTGCTCGGAGACATCGCGCAGGGCACGACCCCGTGGGCCACCGACGACTGGGCGACGACGCTGGCCCATCTGGGCAAGCCGGGCGCCCACGTCGAGATCCTCCGCCGCGGGTACCGCGTACCCGCCGCGGTCATCGACTTCGCCAGCCGACTGCTTCCGCACATCGCGCCCGGCGTGGCGCCACCGGTGCCCGTGCGCGAGAACCTCGGCCGGCTCGAGCTGGTGCGGGTCGAGGTCCTGGCCGAGGCCGTCACCGCCGAGGTGCGCACGGTGCTCGAGCAGCCGGGGTCGATCGGGGTCATCGTTGCGGACAGCACGGTGGCCCGCCTCAGCGCCGCCCTGGATGTCGACCACGCGGTGCTGGGTCAGGGCGAGACGGGCTCGCGCGTCACCCTGGTGCCGGCCACGTTGGCCAAGGGCCTGGAGTACGACCACGTGGTGGTGGTCGAGCCTGCCGACATCGTCGCCGGCGAGCCGTCGACGTGGCAGGGGCTGCGGCGCCTCTACGTCGTGCTGACCCGTGCGGTGTCGGGGCTGTCCGTCGTGCACGCGCGGCCGCTCCCTGAGGAGCTGGCGGCATGAGACACCTCGCCGACGCCTGGCTGCGGCACTGCGCCGCGGTCGGCGCGCGTGGCGACGTAGCAGGCGCCGGGGCCGACCTGCTCGTGCGCTACGCCGAGCCGCACCGTGGCTACCACGACCTGGCGCACCTCGACGAGGTCCTGCGGCACGTCGACGCGCTCGCCGAGGAGGCCGAGGACGTCGACGCGGTCCGGCTGGCGGCCTGGTTCCACGACGCCGTCTACGACCCTACGGCCACGGACAACGAGGAGGAGAGCGCCCGGCTGGCCGCGAAAACCCTGATCGGGCTTCGGGTTCCGGACGGGACGGTGGAGCGGGTTGCCGACCTGGTGCGGCTGACGGCCGACCATGATCCCGGCGAGGACCGGGACGGTGCCGTCCTCTGCGACGCCGACCTCGCAGTGCTCGCTTCCGAAGACTTGCGCTACTCGACGTACGTCGACGGGGTCCGCCGTGAGTACGCACATCTCGATGAACCGTCCTTCGCGCGCGGGCGCGCGCGGGTGCTGCGGTCGCTGCTCGACCACCCGTCGTTGTTCCGCACCGGTCACGGGCGGGCGGTCTGGGAGGAGCCCGCGCGGCGGAACATCCGTGCCGAGCTCGAATCGCTCGACCGGGGTTAGCCCGCGAGCCGCGGACGGAAGCCCGGACCGTGGCCCGGCACGATCAGGGTGGCCACGCCGAGGATGCGTCGACGGGACGCGAGCAGGACCTCCTGGTCCGGTGCGTACGGGTCCTGCTCGGGCCCGGCCTCGGTCCACCAGGCATGGGTGAACGCAACGACCTCGGTCGGAGTGGCGACGACCGTGGTGATGTCCTCCGCCGAGTGCCCAGGGGTTGCCAGCAACCGGACCGACGGGCTGACGTCGTAGCGGTCGGCGGGTCGGGAGTTCCAGACGTCACCGTCGTAGACGGCCCAGTGGTCGTGGATGCGGGCGTTGGGGAACAGCGCAGCGTTCACCGTGTGGTCGGGGTGGTGGTGGCTGAACACGACGTCGGTGACATCGGCTGCGGTCACGCCGTGGCGCTCGACCGCGTCGAGGAGAACATGTCGGTCGGCGACCATGCCCGGGTCGACGATCGTGACCAGGTCTGCGTCCAGGACGAGCCCGATGGTCGGTCCCACGTGCTGGCCGTCGTCGCGGTTTCGGATGTAGCCCTCCTGCACCACGTGGACCTGCGCGGCGCGCTGCCGCGGCAGGTCGGCGTCGGTGGCCCAGGACGTGCTCAGCGTGTCCATGCCGTCCTCCCGTCCGGCACGGGCGCGTCAGTGCGTGGGGGCGTGCCGGATCTCCTCTCGAGCCGAGGCTAGGCGCACGGCCTCGAACGTGATCAGGCCGGTCGTCAGCAGGGCCAGGACGGCCAGCGTCAGGATCGCGGGCGCCGACCAGACAAGGGGGAGCAGCAGGACGATCAGGGCGCTCACCAGGAGGCGCTGCCGGTTCCACGTCCCGACGTTGCGGCGGCGAAGGGCGGACAGCGCGACCAGGTAGACGACCACGCCGCCGTACATCGCGACGAGCGACGTGCCCGACAGCGGGTCACCGAGGTCATGGTGCTCGGTGTCTGCGACGTACGTCAGGACCTTCTTCATCCCGAGCGCGAGGTAGACGATGCCCGCAACCATCGGGAAGTGCAGGTAGGTGAACGAGTCCCGCGCCAGGCGGGTGCGCGGCTCCCCCTCGAGCCGCGACAGCACGCGCTCGGCGACCAGGGCCACCACGTCGAAGTAGACCCACCACAGGCTCACCGCGACGCCCAGCCCGAGCAACGAGGCACCGACGACCGCCCACGTGATCGGGGCGTCGGCCACGCCCACCCCGATCGCGACGATCGACTCACCGAGGGCGATGATGACGATGAGGCCGTGCCGTTCGGCGAAGTGCCTCGCACTCGGCAGCCGCCACCCCGACGTCCCGGCGAGCCAGACACCCGAGTAGTCCACGACGAGCGCCAGTGCCCAGAGCACCGACTGGTACGGAGGTCCGACCGCACCGCCGGCGACCAGCAGCAGGCACGCGATCCCCACCGGCACCGCGGTCACCAGCAGCTGGCGGCGCAGCCCGCGGTCCTCGCCGGCCGCCACGAGATAGACCGCCAGGTGCGAGAGCCGGACCGTCGCGTAGCAGGCCGCGAGGACGAACGGTGCGAAGAGCCCGCCAGGGGCGTCGTCGAAGGACTCCGGGATCGCAAGGGCCACGACGAACATCGCCCCCATCGCGACGAGCATCGCCGCCCGCAGCAGCCCCTCGTCGGCCCGCGCCTGGTTGCCGAGCCAGGCGTACGACGTCCAGCCGAACCAGAGCAGCGCCAGCAAGACCAGCCCGCGCCACAGCCCGCGAACGGTCGGGTCGTCGGCCATCAGCGCGGTGACCTGGGTCAGCGCGAAGACGAAGACCAGGTCGAAGAACAGCTCCAGCGTCGTGACGCGGTGCGACTCGTCCGTGGGGTGCACGTGCACCGCCCGGCGTACCAGGTCCACGCCGGTCAGCGTGCCACGGACCGCGGCCGTCAGTGCACGCGTCTGCGGCGCAGTCCCGAGTCCCGCAGCCGGGTGATGAGCTCTCGACCGGTCACCGGCTGCGCCCCGAGGGCGATCGCCGCATCACGCATCTCCGCGGGGACGTCGTAGTGGTCGCCCTGGAATCCGGGTCGTGGGATGCCCATGGCCTGTGCGACCTCGTGCAGCTCGTCGTACGACGTGTCGCTGACCATGTGGCACCACAACCTGCCGCGGAACGGCCAGATCGGATGGTCGATGAGGACCGCCATGCTGACAATGGTGCCGTGCTCGACCCGCTGCTCGCCGCCAGGGCGCTGGTTCTGCACGACCTGGCGGCGTACGGCATGGACACCGCGACCACCGTTTCCCTGGTCGACGAGGTGCTCACCTCGCGCCGCTGGTGGGTCGATCAGTGGCCCGAGGGGGCGGCGTACGTCGCGTGCCTGGTCGCCCAGGACGTGCAAGAGGCCTTGCTGGAGACCGTCGGGCGCTGGCCCCTCTGCTGCTCCCACGGGCCCGCCGACGAGGTGCAGCCGCACGAGCTGCGGGTCAGCCCGGACCTCGGCGAGGACCCGCACTGGGTGTGCGAGGAGGTCGGCGCCGTGGTGGCG
>DASVBQ010000109.1:0-2967 GCA_036375795.1 Actinomycetes bacterium | reverse complement strand
GACTGCGCGACCCTGATCGGCTCAGATCGGTGCCGGTAGAGCACCCGTCGCCCGCTGCCGGCGTCGCTTGTCACCAGGCCCGCGTCGGCGAGCAGCGCGAGGTGCTTGGCGACGCCCTGCCGGGTGATCGACAACCGACCGGACAGATCGGTCGCGGTGCTCGGTCCGTGCTCGGCCAGCGAGGCGAGGATCGCCCGCCGGTTGGGGTCGGCCAGCGCCGCGAAGACGCTGGCCGACACCTCCTCGGGATCAGGCGGCATCGAGGTACGCCACGAGCTCGGCGAGCTCCGAGCGCCAGCCCTCCGTGTTGCCCTCGTAGCTCGGCTCGAGCCACTCGTCCGGGAGCTGGGCGAAACCGCTCTCGGTGACAGTGAGCCGGGTGCCGGACGCAGTCGGCTCGAGGGCGAACTCGACGTAGGTCTTCCGCGGGTCGCCCTCGGGAGCACCGGAGACGCCCCAGCAGAAGGCGAACACCGACATCGGGTCGACCACCTTGATCGCGAGAGTCGCCTCCGCGCTGTCGTACTGCTCCCAGCGCATGCGCACGTCATGGCCCGGAGTGAACTCCCCGTCGGCGTGGCTTCCGAACCAGCCGGTGATGCCGTCGAGGGTGGTGAGGGCGGCCCAGACCTTCTGCTGCGGGTGCGCGAGGTCGAGGGTGCGGGTGATCGTGTTCGGGATGGGCATGATCGGCTCCTGTCGCAACTGCTTGGTTGCGATAAGTTAAAGCAACTGTCTGGTTGCGTCAACCCCTGCTCGGAGTCGAGCGATACGTTGTGGGCGTTCGTCTCCTGCCCGGTCGGAGGCTCGTGTGGCGTCGACGTTGGCCTATCGCACCTGTCCGCTGTGCGAGGCGATGTGCGGACTGGAGATCGACGTCGTCGACGGGCGCCCAGAGACGGTTCGCGGCGACCGGGCCGACGTCTTCAGCGGCGGCTACCTGTGCCCCAAGGGAGCGTCGATCGGCAAGCTGTACGAGGACCCTGACCGGCTGCGGACGCCGATGGTCCGTGACGCCGACGGCTGGCACGAGGCGACCTGGGACGAGGCGTTCGCCGTGATCGAGGCCCGGCTGCCTCCGCTGCTCGAGCAGTACGGCCGCGATGCGGTCGCGGTCTACCTGGGTAACCCTTCCGTGCACGACCACTCGCTGTCGCTCGCGCTCGCGCCGTTCCTGCGCGCTCTGGGCACGCGGTACCGCTTCACCGCCAGCACCCTGGACCAGCTGCCCAAGCAGGTCGCGAGCGGGCTGATGTTCGGAAGCGCGGCGTCGGTGGCCATCCCGGACATCGATCACACCGACTACTTCTTGGTCCTGGGTGCCAACCCGATGGTGTCCAACGGCAGCATGTTCACCGCCGCCGACCTGCCGGGCCGGCTGCGCAAGCTGCGTGACCGCGGCGGCCGGCTGGTCGTTGTCGACCCGCGGCGGACCCGTACGGCCGACGCCGCGGACGAGCACCTGGCCATCCGTCCGGGCACCGACGCGTTCCTTCTCGCCGCCATCGCCTACGCGCTGTTCGACGAGGGCCTGGTCAGGCTCCGCGACGCCCAGGCGCATGTCGTCGGGCTCGAGGAGGTACGCGCGGCGGTCGCCGAGTTCGTCCCGGAGAAGGTCGCCGACGCCTGCGGCATCGAGGCCGCGACGATCCGCCGGATCGCCCGCGAGCTCGTCGCCGCGCCCTCGGCGGTCGTCTACGGCCGGATCGGGACCACGACCACCGAGTTCGGGACGACGGCGAGCTGGCTGATCGACGTACTGAACACCCTGACCGGCAACCTCGACCGGCGTGGCGGGGTGATGTTCACCAAGCCGGCCGCCGGATCGCCCAACACCCAGGGCCCGCCCGGTGTCGGTCGGGGTATCCGGATCCCGGGTTCGAAGCGGACCCGGGTCCGTGGGCTGCCCAGCGCGCTGGGCGAGATGCCGACGGCGGCGCTGGCCGAGGAGATCGACACACCGGCGGAGGACGGCACCCGCGTCCGAGCGCTCGTCACGGTCGCCGGCAACCCCGCGCTGTCCTCGCCGAACGCCGCCCGGCTCGAGCGCGCGCTGGAGTCCCTGGACTTCATGGTCAGCCTCGACGTCTACCTCAACGAGACCACTCGTCACGCCGACGTCATCCTCCCCGCCCCGTCGACGTTGACGCGGACGCACTACGACATCTCGTTCACCGCCCTCGCCTGCCGCAACGTCGCGCGGTTCTCCCCGCCGTCGCTGCCGGCGGCCGACGGCGAGCGGCCCCAGTCGCAGACACTGCTGCGTCTCGCTGCCGTCGCCATCGGCAATGGCATGTCCGCCGAGACACTCGACGACCTCGTCGCTGCGGAGCTGGCCCGTCAGCTGGTCGCCGACCCCCAGTCACGCGTCGCTGGTCGGGCCGCCGAGGAGCTGCTCGCCGCTGCCGAACCCTTGCGCCTCGAGGATCGGCTGCTGGACATGATGCTGCGCGCCGGGCCGTACGGCGACGGCCTCGGCAGCTTCCCCGACGGGCTGAACCTGCGGATGCTCGAAGCGCACCCGCACGGCATCGACCTCGGCCCGCTGCAACCGCGGCTGCCCGAGGTGCTGCGCACGCCCAGCGGCCGCGTCGAGCTGGCGCCTGCACAGCTGCTCGCCGACGTACCACGGTTGGTCGAGGCGCTGCGCCGGCCGAGCAACGGTCTGCGGCTCGTCGGGCGCCGGGACCTGCGGTCCAACAACTCGTGGATGCACAACATCGAGCCGATGGTGAAGGGCCGCAATCGCTGCACCCTGCAGGTCAATCTGGCCGACGCCGAGCGGCTCGGCCTGGTGCACGGCGCTCCGGCGAGGGTGCAGTCCGCGGCCGGTAGCATCGAGGTAGAGACCGAGGTGACCGACGCGATCCGCGAAGGGGTCGTGAGCATCCCGCACGGCTGGGGGCATGACCGACCGGACACCCGGATCGGCGTCGCGAGGGCGCACGCCGGCGTCAACAGCAACCT